>NZ_JAUBOZ010000058.1:0-49730 GCF_036700475.1 Microcoleus sp. T2B6
GGGATTTTAAAATCCCAAAAGCCTTTCGACCCCAATTATTTGACTGCTACCCCTTGACAGGTCAAGACAGTATCTACAAGTTTTTGACGGAGGGCGATCGTAAACCTGTCCCCAACCAACGGCAAATCTCAAGAATCAAAAGGCTTAATCCACGATCGCCCGATCGCCCAATCCAAAACCAAAGCCGCGATCGCAAACAACACCACACTCTCGACACCGCGAACCGCAAACGGCAATAACTCCTGTAGGGCGGGCATCTTCCCGGATTCAAAAAACAATCCAGCATCCAACTGTCCAAAAGCCCGCACCAACCCAAAAGCCAACACCGCACCAGATTTAAGCTGCGGGTTAACATCTCGGCGAATCGCATAGCGGTAAGTCACGCCGAACAAAAAACCGCCCAAAAGTGCGATCGTGCCTCGGGCGGCAAAATTTAGGTCAATTTCCCTTACCTGCAAACTCGCCAGAGAATCCAACCTATCCGCTAGAATTAAGCTATTACCAAGGGCGATCGCCCCAAAAGCCAGCAAACAAGACAAACCAGCAACCGTCCCTGCCTTCAAAGATTCTACCCGTTCAGCCGCACTAAAATTTGACGAATCCTTCACAGCGCCCTCATTTCAAAAATGGCTCAAATTGACTTATCATAGGGGTTGGAGTCACTTTGTACAGTTTGTTCAATAAATAGCTATGGATATTTTGTCACTCGGTTGGGTTTCGGTGCTAGTTCTGTTCTCCTTCTCAATTTCAATGGTCATTTGGGGACGCAACGGTTTCTAGATTCCAGAATAGCTTGCGGGGCCAGCTTTTTAACGGCCCCGCATTTTTTTTCATCCTATTTAACCAAATCAAAATAACAGGAGTTGGAAACATGACAGCAAAAAAAATATTAATGTTAGTCGGCGACTTTGTAGAAGACTACGAAGTAATGGTACCTTTCCAAGCACTGCAAATGGTAGGTCACACCGTCCACGCCGTCTGCCCGGACAAAGCCGCGGGTCAAACAATTCGCACCGCAATTCACGACTTTGAAGGCGATCAAACCTACAGCGAAAAACCCGGTCACAACTTCACTTTAAACGCAACTTTTGACGAAATCAACCCCGCCGACTACGACGCTTTGGTTATCCCCGGAGGACGCGCCCCAGAATACATCCGCCTCAACGAACAAGTGCTGCAAATTACCCGCTACTTTGCCAACAGCAAAAAGCCGATCGCATCTATTTGTCACGGCTTACAGGTTCTAACCGCCGCCGGCGTACTCGAAGGCAAACGCTGCACCGCATACCCGGCTTGCAGCCCGGACGTACTCCGGGCCGGCGGCAAATATACAGAAGTTCCCGTTACCGAAGCCGTAGTCGATGGCAATTTAGTCACCGCCCCCGCGTGGCCAGCACATCCTAACTGGCTAGCTGAATTCCTGAAAGTTTTGGGAACGAAGATCGAACATTCAGAGAAAGTCGAAGTATGACTATTTTCACAGTCAAAGTTAAACCTAATTCCAAACAGCAAAGCATCGAAGAGCAACCCGACGGCAGCCTCACAATACATCTCAAGTCGCCGCCCGTTGATGGTAAAGCAAACCAAGAATTAATCATGCTGTTGGCCAAAAAGTTTAAAGTGCCGAAATCTGCGATCGGCATTAAATCAGGTCTTTCCTCGAAAAATAAACTTGTCGAAGTTGCGATCGAACCTGCAACTTCTATCTCTCCGTAGGGACACGGCAGTGCCTTTCGTCGTGTCAACTTAAGACTAAAACCCTTGAGAAATCTCGCTAATAGTCGAGTCTAGATCCCCCTAAATCCCCCTTAAGAAGGGGAGTAGGGGTTGACTTAAAGAGGCTTCCTGTCCCCCCCTTCGTAGGGGCGGTGCCCCCGTGCCCGCCCTAGGCGCCGGGGGGATCTGGCCTTAATAGTCAAACAGCAATCTGTAACTTGGTTTGAGCTTAAGTTGACACCTATGGGCACGGTGCCGTCTCCCTACCGGATATCTATAAAGTTAACAGCAAATCTATCTAAAGATGGATTTAGACTCAACTTTAAAATCATATATTAATAGTTGTAGAGTTAGAATAAAAAATTATGAACATTGAAAATAGAGTCGAAGCAACAGCGAAGAATATTGAAGGCAAAATCCAAGAAGCTGTTAGCGAAGTTACAGGCAATCAAAAAGATAAATTAGAAGGTCAATCCAAGCAGGATGAAGCATCAGCAATTCACCTGAAAGAAGACCTCAAAGATAAAGCAAAAGAGATTGTAGACCGAGCTTAATAACAGTATTCCCTACAAGTTTCCTGCCTACTAAATCCCGCAAACATATCGTTTTCGGGATTTTTTATAATTAGCCTAAATCATTTGTACCAATATCTTGGGGCGGGTTTTACCAACGATTATTAGTGGCAAAATTCATCGGCTAACTACCCCTACAGATTCTAGTAATTCATAGTGCAAAAGCATTAATTTTGTGGCTGGAATTGTTTCCATTGCATAAGTTGTGCCATCTTGATGAGAGAATTCTACCTCAAAAGCACTGCCATCAAATTCCATCACAACTGTTCCTACTTGTCCTTTATATAATTTAATGATTTGTTTTGTTTCAAAATGGGTGGCTTCTAAATCTTCAGTTAAAGCAACAATATCTAGGTCTTTAATTGTTTTCATTGTTTTTACCTCACTTTTTGACGGGATAACAACTTGTTAATCTGGGGAAACTTTCACCTAAGCGGACGATCCAAGCTGCTAGAATCAGAGATTCACCTACTTCGGTTTTCAGCAAGAATTTCATGTTGTAATGTGTTCCGTATTCATTGTTTTTTTGAATAACAACATCTTCGTTGATAGCAGCTTCTTTTAAAGCCTGTTTGAGCATTTCAGCATTTTTTAGGGTAATGCCTAACTTACTGGCAAACAAAACAGCTTTATTTTTTCCTTCTTGATGATTCGGATTTAGAGAATATTCTTCTATTTTATTGCCTAAATCTGCTAGATGACCATTGGGCAGTTTCACTATTAATAACTGTTTTTGAAGGACAAAAGAGAATATTAGTCTGCTACGATAATCGACTTTTACTCAAATGTCAATTATATCGTCTTTGAGCTGGGTGGCTGGTTTATCAACATTATTGATGGGTGGCAAAATGGATCGGTGAATCTGCCCTTCCTTTCAATGCCCAATGCCCAATGCCCTATCCCCGATGCCCAATTCCCAATGCCCACAAAAAAGCCAGGGATGGATATCCCCAGCTCGAAACATAGCACAATTAGTTTTGAGAGTTGGTAGGGCGATGTTTCAGAATCGACTCCACCCACTTTTACCCAAATTAAATCAGGGTAATGTCAGCAGCCGTAATGCCCGGTCTGCCATTTAGATTTGCCAGCGTAACTACTCCATCAGCAGCAAGACCGTTAGAGTCATATCCTAGTCGTCCGGTTTCATTTTCATAAAAGACGAACGGATCTGACGGGCCCGCCCCGGCTGGACCAAAACTGCCGTTGTACTGCCCACTCTCAAGCGCCAAGAACGCCTGCGAAGAAAGTCGATTCGTATTTTGCACTCCCCTCAAGTTGGGGAAGCCGTTGGAGCCATTGATTTGGAAGATAAACTTGTCTTGGCCGATCGTAAAATCGCCGATTTGGTCTGGGTTAGTACCATCGGCGCCCTCACCGAAGTTGTTGTAGTAGAAGCTGTCATTACCCGATCCGCCAATCAGCGTGTCAGCACCAGGCCCGCCGCCGAGAGAGTCGTTACCGTCGCCGCCGATCAAATAGTCGTTTCCAAAGCCGCCCAGCAGGGTGTCGTTTCCGGCGCCGGAATTTAAGGTATCGTCCCCCAATGTTGCGTTGGATGAGTCGCCGAATAGGACGTCATCCCCGTTACCCGTAGTGATCACATCAGTGCCGTTGCCACCAGTAATGAAGTTGCTGCCTAAGGTATCGGTAATCAAGTTGGCGACTGTGCCGCTAAAGGTGACGCTGCTAGCGTAGGAGATGAAGTCGTTACCGGCAGCGTTGCCAATCAGGCTATCGCGATCGCTGCCAAAGATCAGGGTGTCACTTCCCTCGCCACCGTTAAAGAGGTTGGTGACGGTGAAGCTGCTGGCAGTAGTAGGATTGGTGTAGCCAATTAACAGATCGCCGCCCAGCGCGCCTTCGAGAGTAATCAAAGCAGTACCAGTAGCATTACCAAAAATGGCAGCGGTAGCATTGATAGTATCGTTGCCATCTCCACCGACTGCATTAGTAAATGTACCGCTCAGGCTGTCGTTGCCTTCGCCGCCGATCATCGAATCGCTGGAGAAGGCAGCGACGATCGTGTCATTGCCCACTCCGCCGTCGAGCAAGTTGCGACCCGCGAAGCCTCCAAATGAACTCTGGGCACCTCCGCTCAAAGTTACATTCACCGTCGTTCCTGACGTGATGAAGTCGTCGCCGACACCTCCCAACGCGGTATCCTGGGTAGCAAAAACCCTGATCGTGTCGTTGCCGTCGCCGCCGTCGAAGAAGTTTTTGCCGGCGCCAAACTCGGCGATACCGCCGACGAGAGAATCGTTGCCGGCACCGCCGAGCAAGGTGGTTTTCTCAACGCCAATGGTGACGAAGCTGCCTAGAGCAAACTGGTTCGGCTGGCTAGTGTTGCGAATGACTAAAGTATCGTTGTCAAGGTCGCCCGACAGATAGCTGTTGCTGGCCACACCGTACAGTGTGTCGTTGTCTTTACCGCCGAACAGAGTATCTTTTTGATTGATACCTACAACGTAGTCGGCGCCAAGGTCCCCCCGCAAGTAGTTGCTACCTGCATTGCCACCGGCGCTGCCGCCGACGGGAAGACCGAGGTTGTTGCCGCCGCCGGAGATGAAGAAGCCGAGGGAGTCATTGTCCTTGCCCCCGTAGAGGGAGTCTCTTCCGAGGGCGCCTCCGAGCATCGTATCAGTACCCTCATTACCAAACATGAGGTTGCCATCGACTGTACCTTGGAGCAAGTCTTCTCCCGCACCGCCGTACAGGGTCGTATTCCGGCTTTGAGCGACTACGGTGTCACTGCCTGCGTCGCCATGCAGAAAAGCCCGCTCGCGCTGGGCTACTAATGAATCTTCGTCGTTGCCGCCGTACAGTGTATCGTTCGGGCCGACGGAAGTCAGAGTATCGTTATCCCCTTGGCCAAATATTAAACTGCCGCCGAGGGTAGAAGTTGTAATTAAATCCGCCCCCGCTCCAGCGAAGATTGTATCCGGGCCCAGTCCCGGAGTGTTTAAATTAGTTTGATCGGAATTGTCAGTTAACGTTGTCATAAAGCTTCACTCCTCTACTTGTTGGTCATCGCTGGTGCGACTACAGACACTGCCTAGAACACCGAATGTTTGGATTCCGCTGTAGTTTAACCTGTTTGCCAGCCGCAAGTCTAGCCTACTGGTGTTAACCCTGTCTAGACTTTCTCCCTCGCGGATTTTTTGCTTGTAAGCTTTTATATTCAATGTCTTCACCCTTTAATAATCCTGGTGCACTGTCTCAGGTGCTCACGCTCTATAAGACGCGGCTCATATTCTTAATGTTCCATTCTGGATTGGCGGTCGGGGATCGCGTCCGGGGGAGGAAATTAAAGATTAAAAAAGGCTGATCTGGGTGATCGGGAAGACAAGGGAAATTGGGAGATTTGTTACTTGGTAACAAGGCTTTGTGGCAATTTCCGGTTTTCCAGGCAGGGCCGTCATTTAATAATTCTGACCCGGATTGAACCGAGTACCGCTCCGGGCTTTAAAAGTCTACGCCCCGCTTTAGTTCTACGCCCCGATCGCCGTAGTGTTTGTGACAGTATACCTCGGAGTGTACGCTTGCCAAGTCAAAGTAAGCGTGGGGTTTGTGGCAGCGCCCGGTGATAATAATTTCTGTATCCCGCGGCTTGCGTAGCAGGGCTTCGACGATCGGCTCTACCGGCAGCAGTTCTAAGTCTACTGTGGGATTGAGTTCGTCGAGAATAATCGTTTTGTACCAGCCGCTGGCGATCGCACATTTGGCGATTTCCCAGCCGCGTTCTGCTTCGATGCAGTCTAGCTCTTGCTGTTGCCCCCGCCAAACTATAGCATCTCGGCCGCACCGCTGGTGATCTACTAGCTGCGGGTAGCTTTGGCGCAAAGCTGCGATCGCCGCATCTTCTGTATAACCGGTGCCACCTTTGAGCCATTGCACGATTAACACCCGGTGAGATTGGTCTTGACTGATACCCCTACCTATTGCCTGCAAAGCTTTGCCCAAAGCGCTCGTAGACTTGCCTTTTCCCGCTCCGGTGTATATTTCGATACCGGAAATATGATGCTCTGCCGCTGCGGGGTTATAGTGGGGCTTCATTTCTGAGTGTAAGTCGGCAATCTCCAGCAAAGCTTCGGGGGCCGCTCGCCCTGTGGCGATGACTTCTAAATATTCTGGTTTGTTTTTGAGGGTTTGGACTACTTCGTCAACTGGCAGCAAACCCAAGTCCAATACCGGGTTTAGTTCGTCTAGTACCACGACGGAATAGAGCGAGCTTGCGATCGCTCCTTTGGCGATATCCCAGCCTCGCTGAGCTTCGGCGCGATCGAAGCGGGTGATTGCTTCGGCCCCAAAATATTCGGCACGGCCGGTACGCACTTGGTCGATTAAGTGCGGAAATGCCCGTTGCAAGGCTTCTATTGCCCCGTCTTCGTCGTAGGAGCGGCCGGGGCCTTTGAGAAAGCGCAGCAACAAGACTCGCGTGGGCGAGTCTGAATTGATACCCAGCCCGATCGAGCGCAACACTACTCCCAAAGCTGCCTGAGACTTGCCTTTACCAGCGCCGTCGTAGACGTGAATCTGACCTGCGGCGCGTTCCGACCGGGATGAGGCTGTCCGAATACCAATGCCATTCCTTACCATAATCAGCAGTTGTTTGAGTCTGTATCGGGGTGGGTATTCGATCGCGCGCCTTGAATGTCTAATTTTTCCATTCTGTTGGCGGATCTCAACAGATTATACGATAAGTCCTAACCCCCAATTTTTTAAGTCGCGATCTAACGCAATCAGGTGCTCAAACCTCCGGTTAAGATTATTCCGTTTGTGCTGTACAATTAAAATTCAACACGGACTGATATACCTAAAGGCTTATGATTGCGAGTGTTTTCCCATTTCGGACTGTTTTGGTGCAAATTTTAATTATGTTTTTGGCGATCGCGATCGAATCGTGGTTTTTGCAAAAACTACTTAAACTCGGCCCCAAAACCAGCATTGAATATACAGCCATCCTCAATCTCTCTTGCACTTGCGTAGGCTGGTTAGTTTTCTTCGGCATTGAAAGCGTTCTTAGCAAAGAATTGCGGGAACAGCTTATCGGTTATATCTTATTAGGACGTGGGGATAATGTTTACGCTCCCATAACTATGATAGCACTCTCAGTATTAGCCGTCACCTTTCTAGCTAAATGGCAGGGATTAGAATTCATAGAAAACATGGTTTCAGGCAATAAAAAAGCTTCCAAACCTCAGTTTTTAGGACCACCAACCCTCACCCGCCGTCCTCCCAAAAAAACTTTTCAAGTAACTACCCAGTTTGGGGGAATTTTAATCGCCCACACTGTTAGCAATATCGTTATTTTAACCGTGTTGTTTTTGCAAAGCGTCTATTGAAATTTATGATGAAGCAATTTTTAGATGTCACTCAGCAACTCACTAAGCTGACGAACAACCTTTGGGAAACCAATAAAAAAATCCAAAAGGCGATGATTCCGCCTAAAGTTGTTCACTGGAAGACTCCTTTACTACTCAGCATCTTTTTAGCTTTGCTGACAGTGGCGGCAGTCACTGACTGGCGGACGAGAACTCTGCTTTTTGATATGAGCTGGTTATTTTTTACACTTTCAATGGGTTTGCTGACCAGCCAGCAACCTTTTGTGATTAAAGGAGTAAGTCTGAGTCCGTGGGTGACAAGCATCTTAATTGGCTTGTGGTTGCTGGTAAGATTGCCGTCGGATAGGAAGGAAATAGCATGGATATCCGGCCCACTTATAGCAGTAGTAGTTCTTGCTACAATAGAGATTTGGAATAGCGAGTCAAAACGGGAAGGTATCAGGTCGTTGGTGCGTCCTCAGTTTTTGATGATTACTCTAGTTCACGTGCTGTTTTCCTGTTGGTTTGCTTTTCACTTTTTAATTCAAGGTTGGATACAACAGTATCCGAGCGTTTTATCTCAGGATTTAAGGCAAAGCGATTATGTGGTGACATTTCAACGGCCAACTATTAATCGCTCCCGAGGAGTTGTCATCCTCAATGCAATGGAGGGATACCTGCGAAATGAAGCCCGCACAAAACCGTGGGCGCAAGTAGAGCAAATGTTAATAGATATTGACAACGAGCGATTTTTTCTGCGGAATCAAGCCTTAAAAACAACTGGGATAGTCCCAGAAGATGCTAGCTGGGATGTCAAAACTTCGATCGTCCAAGGAGAGTCCCGCTATCAGTTAGATATGCAGGCCACTTGGCTGGGGCTGGTTTTTAGACCGGAAATATATTCGTTTACCAAATCTTGCGAGGTGTTCCAGATAGCCAATAGGGCGACTGTAACCTGCGATGCCATCAAACGCTCTCAACCCGGACAGAAAAAAGATGGAACTGCGGGAGACAGTCAAGTGTGATTCTGTCTCTGTTAACTAATTGCGATCGGTATAGCGGGAGAGTGGGAGAGTCTGAGAGTCTGAGATCGAAAAAATCCTCCTTCTTCCTTCTTCCCTCTTCTCTCTTCCTTCTTCCCTCTTCCCTCTTCCTTCTTCCTTCTTCCTTCTTCCTTACACTAAAGTATGGCGAAAGTTTCCAGCGGGTTAATAACTAGGTCAGTAACTCAGGGCTAAAGCCACTGAGCTTGCAAGAGAAATCGAGCAAGCTATGCTGACCAGCCTAAGATTCTTGAAATCTACGTTATTCAAGTCACGACACCATGCGAATGCGAAGCTAGTTCCCTGCTCTGTCATCTGCAATTAAACAGTCTTAAAGTCACTGAGGCAGTGTTGCAGGTTTAAAAAGCTTTTATAACATTGGCGAAGCTAACATTACACGCAAGTGGAGGGACGCAACAATGTCCAACTTTATTTTCGTACTCGATACAAACAAAAGACCACTAACACCTTGTAAGCCGTCAATGGCTCACAAGTTGTTAACTGCCCGTAAAGCGGCTGTTTTTAGAAGGTTCCCCTTCACAATTATTCTCAAAAAGGTGGTAACAGCAACTATTGAATCAATTAGTCTCAAGTTAGATCCAGGTTCTAAAACTACTGGCATCGCTTTACTAGAAGGTGAGAAAGTAATTTTTGGCGCTGAACTAACTCATCGAGGTCAAGCCATCAAAGCAAGTCTTGATTCCCGTCGCGCACTGCGTCGAGGAAGACGAAACCGTCATACTCGCTACCGCCAAGCAAGGTTTTTAAACCGTACCCGCCAAAAAGGTTGGTTAGCACCATCCTTGCAGCACCGGGTAGAAACCACCCTAACTTGGGTTAACAAATTACGCAGACTTGCACCAATCAGTTTGATCGTTCAAGAGCTTGTCAGATTTGACCTACAACAACTAGAAAATCCTGATATCTCCGGCGTTGAGTACCAACAAGGCGAACTACAAGGTTACGAAGTTCGTGAATATCTACTCAACAAATGGAACAGAAAATGTGCTTACTGCGACACTGAAAATGTACCTTTGCAAGTTGAACACATTCATCCAAAAGCTAAAGGTGGAAGCAATCGAATTTCTAATCTCTGCCTTGCTTGCGAGAAGTGCAACCAGAAGAAAGGCACTCAAGATGTTGAGCAATTTTTAGTCAAGAAACCTGACATCTTGAAGCACATTCTTGCACAAGCAAAACGTCCGCTTAAGGATGCTGCTGCTGTGAATTCGACTCGATGGGCGTTGTTCTCTCGACTGAAAGAAACGGGGTTGCCCGTCTTAACTGGTTCAGGTGGACTGACCAAGTTTAATCGTACTCGACTGCAACTACCTAAAACTCATTGGCTTGATGCTGCTTGTGTCGGTCAACTTGAATCATTGTCTGTAGTAACGAGTAAACCATTGCTAATCAAGGCGACTGGACACGGAACTCGTCAAATGTGCCGCACAGACAACTTTGGCTTCCCATCTCGGTACGTTCCGAGAAACAAGTTTGTCAAAGGTTTTCAAACCGGCGACATTGTAAAAGCAGTCGTTACCAGTGGCAAAAAAATAGGTGAATATGTTGGTCGGGTTGCGGTTAGATCGACGGGTTCGTTCAATATCTCGGCATCAGAATTGGTGCAAGGGATTAGCCATAAATACTGCAAAATTGTTCACCACAAAGATGGCTACAGTTACTCATTGTGAATTTGAAGATTCAAGGCGATTGAAATCGCCGGGTCGTTTCCCTCTCAGGACTGAAGTCGCTGAGTTTCCCAGTTACCGAATTTTTTTATGAATTTGAGAAGAATTTTGACAGTCGCGACCAATGTATTTTGGGAAGTAATTCGCGATCGCATCCTTTACTTAATTATTATTTTTGCTCTGTTGATGGGAGCCTCGGTACGGTTGATACCGGAATTGGCGGCGACAACCGAGAAGAAAATTATCTTAGATGTCGGTTTGGCTGCTATGAGCATTCTCGGTTTAATTGCCACAGTCTTTGTGGCTACCGGATTGGTCAACAAAGAAATTGAAAAGCGGACTGTTTATCTGTTAGTTGCCAAGCCGATAAGTCGGGCTGAGTTAATTGTGGGCAAGCACTTAGGGCTGTCGGCGGTGCTGGCCGTGCTTGTAGCAGCAATGACTGTTATCTATCTGGCTATTCTGAGTTTGAGCCGCATTCCTTTCCCTTTGGAAAGCATTTTAATCGCTTCCCTGTTTATCTGGTTTGAGCTGTGTCTGATGGCTGGTGTCGGGATTTTATTTGGGGTTTTTAGCAGTTCGCTGTTGGCAACTTTACTGACATTTGGCGTTTATTTGATGGGACATTCGACGCGGGATTTAGTGGCTTTGGGCAAGTTAACTAAAAATCCTGGCCTTGAACAATTGATGATGGGACTTTATCTGGTTTTGCCGGATTTAGCCAGATTCAATTTGAGAAACGATGCTGTTTACGGACAAGTTCCTTACTTGGCAGGTTTGATTACAGATGCTGGCTACGGTTTGCTGTATGTGGTGCTGCTGTTGTCAATTGCGATCGCCATATTTTCCCGCCGGGAATTTTAAAAGCAGCCTTCCGTAACTTCAGGCTAATTGTTTGTAGTGAGGACTAAAGTCCTTACTACAAACCAATTTTATTATCGACTTAGCGCGCTAAGATATAGAGAAGGTTATCGCTCAGCAATCTCGACTAAAACTCAAACTTTTATTGGTAAAATTAGGTGACTTATGACTACTGTAATTCACAAACCGATATCCCAGCTCAAGATTACTTGGCCTCTGCTACCCGATGATTTCATCCTACCAGACGACCCTGTAGACGATATAGACCATCCCTTGCTAGCTAACGGTTTGCGCCAGTCTGTAGTGGATTCCCCGGAACTAATGCAAGACGCACTCATAGTTTCTAATTTTGCTTTGTGCGCTGCTGTGGACGATCGCACTATTTGCAAAGCCCCAGACTGGATGTACGTGCAGCCGGTTGAACCTTGGGCTCACAACTATCCCCGCCGCAGTTACACGCCTCATACCGAAGGAACTGTCCCTTTTGTAGTGATGGAATTTCTATCAGCTACTTACGGCGATGAATACTCGGTAGAACACACAGAAGAAATCGGCAAGTGGTTTTTTTACGAACAAGTAATTAAAGTTCCTCGCTATGTCATTTTTCGACAGAATACAGGCAGAATAGAAGTTTATGCGCTTGAATCAGATCGTTATGAAAATCAAAATTCTGATGAAAACGGTCGTTATTTAATACCTGGATTAAATTTATTTTTGGGAGTGTGGCAGGGAACTCGCGAAGGTAGAACGGGATATTGGCTGCGCTGGTGGACGGCGGGCGAGTTGCTTTTGTGGCCGGAAGAAAGGGCAGAAAATGAACGTCAACGGGCCGATCGCCAACAGCAACACAAAGAGTTAGCCGAGACGCTGCGAAATCCAGAGCTTTTGGCTCGATTGGCAGCCCTCGGTATCGAGCCCGAATAGCATTAGAAGTCCGATGTCCGTTGGAAGAAGGAACCGGTTCGAGGGAAGAAGAGAACCCGATCGAGATATGCTTTCTTCATCCTTCTTTCTTGAGTTTGCTTTCTTACTTCTCTGTTTGTAACAAAAAGTTGAAATTATGTTAGTAGAAAAACTCGAACAATTAAAAGATATTTTCGCACAGATGGAACGGGCTTTGATTGCCTACTCCGGCGGAATTGACAGCACTTTGGTAGCAAAAATCGCTTTTGATGTGTTGGGCGATCGCGCTTTGGCAGTGACGGCTGTTTCGCCGTCTTTACTGCCAGAAGATTTAGAAGATGCGCGCATTCAAGCAGCAGAAATTGGGATTGCCCACCAAGAAGTACAAACTCAGGAAATGGCAAATCCAAATTACACTTCTAACCCGGTTAACCGCTGCTATTTCTGCAAAAGCGAACTGCACGATACTCTGAAACCGCTAGCACTAGCAAAGGGTTATCCTTATGTGGTTGATGGGGTTAATGGTGACGATTTAAAGGATTATCGTCCCGGAATTCAGGCTGCGAAGGAACGGGGCGCCCGATCGCCCTTAGCAGAAGTAGGCATGACTAAATTGGAAGTGCGGCAATTGGCAAAAGAATTGGGTTTGCCTTGGTGGGACAAACCGGCTCAACCTTGTTTGAGTTCGCGCTTTCCTTACGGCGAAGAAATCACCGTTGGAAAGTTGCAAAGAGTGGGGCGCGCCGAACGCTATTTGCGGCAGTTGGGACTGAAAAATTTGCGAGTGCGATCGGACGGAGATACGGCGCGGATTGAGTTACCCGCAGAGGAGATTCAGGAGTTTGTGCTAAATACGGATTTGCCTACATTGGTGGCGGTGTTTCAGGAGTTTGGTTTTGTGTACGCGACTTTGGATTTGGAGGGGTTTCGCAGCGGCAAATTAAATCAGGTTTTGCAGCAGGAGTTGTTGGGGGCGAAAGGTTGATTAATTGTCTTGAAAAAAAGTCACTACCACCGTGTGTTCGTCCCGATCGCATTTAACTTGAAAACGGCGCTGAGGATAAAGCGATTTTAGGCGACTTTCCCACATCTGAGCTAATGCTTGTCCCAAATACAATAAATTGTCAGTGCTAGCGTTTTGGGCACCGGGGAGAATGTCATCAACGTGCTGGTGGTTCATCACCTGTTCAATTCCGGCGACATCATTCCCCAGCTCGATTTTCCACTGTTCGTATATTTGACTGTTAAAGGCTTCGGACAAAAAGATACCGCCTTCATGTTCGACAAAATCTGGCCAGAATAGTTTTGTGAAAGCTATGGCAATTTCAATGTTAGCTGCTCCAAAAAGATAATCCCAAAGCGAGAAATCATCGCCGTTGGCTTTTTTCCATTGCTGGAAATCGATTAGTTTATCTGCATTCAAGGATAGTTGTTTGAGGGACATAATTTCTAGGGTATTTCATCCAATCTAACTGGCCTAACTGTTTTCTCAGCTTGCACGAAAATGTCTCCTCCTGAGTTTTGGTTGTGTTTGTATTCAACGGCGTGAGGTGTCGGCACATTTGCATGAGCCCTTCATGTCAAGTCTACTCGCTTAATTGCCCGTCCACTGTCATCGTAGACGATATAGCTGGTAATGTTATTGCCATCCATGCGGTAGAGTAAGTTTCTGGCACCACCTCCATCTAGAGGAAATCGGCCGCTGACTAGGGTTCCGACGGCTATAAGTGTCCTAGCGGGAATGCCAACTGTCCAGTCAACTGGTTTAGACATATATAAGTCCTGAATTATTTTACCAAGAAACTGGGTCTAAAGCCCCGTCCTTATAGGACGGCTTTAATTACAAGGAATATGAAGTCTTGTTAAATATACAGACTTGAAAGTAAAAGTTTTCGCAAAAGTGATAAACTATTGCAATGATAGTATTAGAGTTTAAATTGAAAGGCAAAGCGGAGCAATATCGAATCATTGATGACATGATTCGGACGGCTCAATTTGTCCGAAATAAAACTCTTAGATACTGGGTAGATAATCAAGGAATTAAACTCGTAGACCTGTACAAGCAATGCGCTGTTATGGCGAAAGAATTTGAATGGGCAGGCAAGCTTAATTCAATGGCACGTCAGGCTTCCGCTGAACGTGCCATTTTTGCTATCCAACGTTTTTTTGCTAATTGCAAAGCTAAGAAACCTGGAAAAAAAGGCTACCCGCAGTTCAAGAAACATACCCGTTCTGTTGAATACAAAACTTCTGGATGGGAGCTTTCCACCGACAAGAAATGTCTAACATTTAAAGACGGCTTTGCTGCTGGGAAATTCAAGTTAATCGGCAGTCGAGATTTGCATTTTTATGCGCCTGGTGAGATTAAGCGAATTAGAATTGTACGCCGCGCCGATGGGTACTACGCCCAATTTTGTGTCAACGTTGAGCGAAAAGAGGAACTTGTTCCGACTGGCAAGGCTATTGGGATAGACGTTGGGTTAAGCCACTTCTATACTAATAGCAACGGCGAAACAGTCGCAAACCCTCGGTATCTCAGAAAAAGCGAAAAAGCTTTGAAGAGAGCGCAGAAACGAGTTTCTCGGAAAAAGAAAGGTTCTAAGAACCGGAAAAAAGCGATTAACAAGTTAGGAAGAAAACATCTAAAAGTCAGTAGGCAGCGTAAAGACTTCGCCATCAAAACGGCGTTGTGCGCGGTAAAATCTAACGATTTTGTAGCCTACGAAGACCTTCAGGTTCGGAACATGGTGAAAAACCACAAGCTTGCCAAATCAATTAGCGATGCAGCTTGGTCACAAACTTGATCATTATTTGGAGTATTTTGGGAAAGTGTATGGCAAAACAGTTATTGCTGTAGCTCCCCAATACACTTCGCAAAACTGTTCAAACTGTGGCAACTTGGTCAAGAAAACACTGTCAACTCGAACCCATATTTGTAGTTGTGGAACGATACTAGATCGCGACCACAATGCGGCTCGCAACATTTTGGTCAAAGGGTTGAAGCAAGCAGGAATCAATTTAAATACGGTGGGGCACACCGGAATTCACGCTGGGGGACAGACCGATCTCTACTCTTTGATGGCAGCATCAATGAGCAAATCGACTGGCTGATCCAAGAATCCTCGTGCCTTCAGGCCGAGGAGTGTCAACACCTCAGTTTGATATATGTAGGGTTGAATAATCTGGGGGATAATACTCGTGACATCGCCCACGAATTCAAGCAATAGCATAAACTAAACTAGCAGCAAGAGTAGTAGCAAGTTTTATGAAAGTTAAATTTAAGTTGATTTCCGTCCTCTTGACTTTGTTGTTGTCGGCGTACATCCCCTTTCGCGTGTTAGCTAACCCGCAACCTTCGGGTGATACAGTTAGTTCTGCACTGTGGTGGCAAGTTGCTGTGTACAATCAGGTACAACAAATTAAAGACCGGCAATATCAAGGCTGTGTGTGGGGCGATTCTATTTCCTCGGCCCTCGGCGATTCTTTGGGCGAACAAAACTTTAATTTTGCGATCGGCGGAATGAGTACAGTTTCCCTGCTAGAATAGCTTAAGCTGGTAGTTCCTTTGCGGTTTACCTGCGAAAAATCGATTTTGGCGATCGGTACAAATGATGCTATGTACGGCATTAGCGACGAGCAGTTTGTCAGCAATTTGAAACAGGCGATCGCCGTGATGCGATCTCTCGGCACTAAACAAATCATTCTCATTCCTGCTTTTTACTCCACACTTGCCGCCAGTTACAATCCTAAAGTAGCAGGAACGATTGCAAGAGTTGACGAAATTAATGTTCTGATCGAGAGAGTAGCTGTGGCCGAAAATGTTCCTGTTGAATCTCAAGGCATACAAGCATTGTTTAAGGAATCAGCTCTCAATGCAGATTTAACAATTGACGGTGTTCACCTCAATGCTAAAGGTTTAGATATATACAGAAAACTTTTGTTAAATATTTTAATTATCACTTAACAACTCGCAATTTTTATGAGATAATATGTGTTTAAATTATTAGGTTAAATTCCTTGCGGACTTTAATCGTGTGTTTTGAACTCAACGACCCCAATCATCTTTTTTGCAGGGAGGACTGAAGTCCTCACTACAAACTTATAAGGGTTATTTTACCTGACTAGATATCAAGGAGTAGTTGTCGTAGTTTGTGGCTGCATTTGCTGCGGCTGCTGATTCTGAAGTTGAAGTTGCTGCTGCTGAATCTGAAGTTGCCGATTTTGCAGATCGATTTGCCGCTGTCTGTCTTCCAGTTGCAAGCGTCTGTCTTCAGCTTGCCGCTGTCTGTCTTCACGTTGGAGCTCTCTGTCTAGCAGTCTGTCTTGACGTTGCTCTTGTCTGTCTTCACGTTGTTCGCGAAGCTGTCTGAGCTGATTTTGCCGCTCGAAATCCCCTCCCAAAAATAAGTTTTGAAAAGCGTTGATAGTTGCTTGAAACCCCGTAAGAACGCCGCTAACCGTGCTAATGCCACTTGCTACTCCTGTTATGGGCTGCAAGAATCTGTTTATATTGTCTGCTACCCTAGCATAGCCCGATCGCGCTACCAGAATCACATCGTTGTTGCGGAGAGTAGGGTTATTATTAGGATTCAACCCTTGAGCAAAATCCACCTCGATGGTGCGGCGAGAAACAGTACCGTTGGGGTTCAATCGCAATAGTTCTACCTTGTCTTTTTTAGCCCGCAATTGATTGAAACTGCCTGCGGTCAGCAAAGCTTGGTGCAGGGATGTACTAGGCCGCACCTCCAAAGCCCCAGGCCTAATTACTTCTCCTACAATATTGATGCTAATCGCGTTCGGAGAAAAACTGCTATTTGCGACTTGAGAAACTTCAGCTAAGTCTACAGTAGCTGCTGTCGGGATAATTACGCTATCTCCTTCTTGCAGCAAAATATCTTGAGTTGCGTCGCCTCTTTGCAGCAAATCCCACAGATTTACCATGATAGTTTGTTCGTTGCCCCCTCTGACTCGGCGGCGGATTTGCACTCGGCGAATGTCAGCTTCTGTAGTGATACCACCAGCAATTTTCAATGCTCTAGTTATCGTTGGTAAGCCCACAACAGCTCCTTGCTGTTGGTCGATAGATACAAAACTCAACTCTGTTTGTTGGTTGCTCGATCGCACATCCGAAGCAAATACAGTATAAGGCCCCGGCCGGTTTACTTCCCCGACAATTACCACGCCAATTGGTTGAGTAATATCAGCGGAAAAATTAGCACTGGCTCTTTGACGGACTTCTTCAGTATTAAGGGCACTTGCTGTCGGTACAAAAATTGTATCTCCATCTCGAATGGTAACGTCTTGACGCAAATTTCCCGTCTCTAAAAAATCCTGCAAATCAACAGTAGTAACTTGCTCCGGCCCGCCTCTGCGGGGACGGCGAATTTGGACATTTCGCATATCTCCTGCTGATGTCACCCCTTTTGCAAGTTGCAGCATTTCCATCAAAGTCGGGAATTTTACTCCTCCTCCTTCTCTAGTGGGATTAATCTTGTAGGAACCCGGGCGAGTAACTTCACCTGCAAGACCTATATTTAGGGGGCGAGCGACCATCAGAGTCACGGTAACAACGGGAACATTGATGAAGGGTTCGTATCGCCTGGTAATTACGTTAGCGGCTTGTTCCAGCGTCAACCCTTGAATTGAGACGCTGCGAATGATTGGCAAATTGAGCGTCCCGTCAACTAACACTTGATATTCTCTGCTGAATTCAGGGACGCCGAATATCTCTAAAGCAATGCGATCGCCCGACCCTAAAGTATAAGCTGCTTCTTGCGTCAGCGAACCAGAATTGCCGCTCGCCGGCAAACCCGAACCCGCAGGTGGCGGCGGCGGTACTCTCGGCCTGTTTGGGTTAGGAGTGCCTGCAGGAGTTCTGACGGCAGGCAACTGAGCTATACTGGGCAGCGAACTCAATAGCACCAGGAGTGCTGACAAACTCAGACTTGTAGCGGTTTGAATGGTATGTTTCATCTTTCTTTCCTGGTTGCAGCCTGCCATTGAACAAGAGCAATTTAGCTAGTGGATTTTAGTTTATTTTCCCTGCTGTCCAGTGTAGCCTCGCTTCGCTGCAAAATCCACAGGTGGAATCATAAAAATTGTGCGATCGCACTTAACTATTTTGCCCCTTGTTTGTAAAGAAACTGTAAAGCCCGCCAACTGTTCTCAGGATTAGGATCTCGTTTGAGCAAAATTTTTCACACATAACTCGGGATACAAATCAACCCGCCACAGAAAGGAGATAGGAAAAAACCGCCCTGATTTGAGGTAAAATATTAGATAATTATATCTGCGGGACAAAGACAAGTGTCACTAAAATTGGATAAAGTAATTCCCTGGGGACGCTGCTTGGATGAATACATAGGAATGTTTAGCTTGACATCAAGTGACCTCAAACTAGCAATCCTTGATTGTGCAGGCGGCCCGGCGAGTTTCAATGCCGAAATGACTCGCCAAGGTAAAAAGGTAATTTCTTGCGATCCAGTTTATCAGTTTACTGCGGTGGAAATTGGCGATCGCATCCAAGAAACATATCAAACTGTGATTGACGGTGTTAAAGCCAATTTAGACGGCTACCTGTGGAATAATTTTGAATCGCCCTACCAGCTAGGCGAAGTGCGAATGAAGGCGATGCAGGAATTTTTAGAAGATTTTCCATCTGGCTTGCAGCAAGGCCGCTACATTAATGCTGAGCTGCCAGTTTTGCCTTTCGAGAACGGTCAATTCGATTTAGCTTTGTGCAGCCATTTCTTATTTGCTTATTCTCACCTGCTTTCCGAAGAATTTCATCGATCAGCAATTACAGAAATGTGTCGGGTTGCGAAGGAAGTCCGCGTCTTTCCTCTATTGCAGAGTTTTAGCGGGGAAGAATCCGATCACTTAAATCCGATCGTCGCCGAATTGAAAAAGAGAAATTTTAGTGTAGAAATTCAAGAGGCTCCTTATGAGTTTCAAAAAGGCGGGAATAAGATGCTGCGAGTTAGGGGGCGAATGTAATTCGCGGCTGCGGAGGGCATGGCAATTTGCGATCGCTTATTTCAAAAAAATTAGATAAGCTAAGCATAAGGTCATGCCTCATCTTGGGGTTCGCCAATCGCACGCTGGACTGCATGGCGAATGTGGATAATCCTCACCGTTGGTATGGGTTGATCGTCAAAAATAGTGAAGAGTATGGGATACGTGTTTTTACCACTTCCATACAGAAGCTGGCGAATCTCTTGGCTGAAAAATGCGTTTTCACGGGCTAAAACACAACGACGCGGCATTTCTTGGAGTGAGGAAATCGCTTTAATCAGGCCCTGATACCATGCTTGAGCGCGTTCGGGAGTCGTGAATTGGGAAAAGTTCAGAAACGCTGCATCAGCTTCAGATTGAGCTGTACTAGAAAAGTCAATGCGATACATTATGCTTCCAAAGAAAGTCCGTATTTCTGGTTTTGTCTATCGACAAACTCTTCCAGAGTAGAAAACTGACCCCGATCGAAGTCATCAAGTCCGCGTTGAATCCCTTCTAATGCCTCGAAGAAATCGCTTTCATCAAAGCTAAGTCCGAACGCGATAACAGCTAGGGTAACGCTGGTGATATCTTGTCCTGTACTTTCCGCCCGTTGGCGCAGCAGTGCTTCGATTTGGGGGGGTAAGGTGAGTGTAAGAGTCATAAAAGTTATGATGAATGGTTAACTTTATTTTCTAACTTTATTTTGGCATAGGTAGCCAAAACGATCGCTCCCTAGACTATCTGCCCATTGCTTAACCCGATCGTGCTCTTCGGCCCGTCTTGTTTGTCGGGTAATCTTGCAAGGCTGCGAGACTCTGGGCGATCGTTTCTTCTTCGCTGAGGGGTTGAAACTCGTTTTCTGTGTCAATTTCTCCCCACTGATATCCCTCCGTTTCCTCGCCAATTTCTGCTATTAGGCGTTCAAAGTCGCTGAGATAAATACCGTTGGACTGATTCAGCCATGAAAGCACGATCGCCTTAACCGAATCGCTGGGCATGGCTTGAATTTGGGCGTGGAGTTGCTTTATAGATTGAGCCATTGGACAATACAGAGTGACTGGTTTAATTTTAGCGCCGTGTCAAATAATTGCGTACAATATCACGCACAGTTGCGGTAAAATTAATTAAAGACTTTTGTATTTTATTAACGGTCGTAAAATTAGTTAATACTTAAAAAAATGACTCGTGACTGATGACTAATGACTAATATTTGATATAATATTACACCTAGAAGCAAAACTCAAAGCAACTCATGCCACAAACAGTCTGGATCGCACGACACGGAAACCGCATCGACTTCGTTAACCCCGACTGGTTTCTCACCGCAGAACGCCCCTATGACCCCCACCTTTCCGAAGACGGTCACGTTCAAGCTAAACAACTCGCCAATCGCCTCAAAGGAGAAGGAATTTCTCATATTTTTGCTTCCCCTTTTCTGCGAACTGTCCAAACAGCAAATCATGCGGCCGAAGCTCTCGATTTGTCAATTAAACTAGAGTGGGGACTGTGCGAATGGCTGAATCCTGAATGGATGCCAGAAATGCCGGAAACTGAGTCCGTCGAAGCTTTGTGCAGGCGCTTTCCCAGGATTGATGCTTCCTACAAAGGCGGTATTGCTAATTATCCCGAAACTGGGGAAGCTTGTCTCAAAAGGGCGGGGGAAACTGCTAAACGCCTCGCGGCTGAGTTTCCCGAAGATATGTTATTGGTAGGTCACGGTGCGTCGGTTTTAGGAACTGCGATCGGGCTGGCTGGCTGTGTTGAAACGGAAATTAACGCTTCTTTGTGCTGTTTGGTGAAAGTGGTGCGGGGTGAGGGAGAATGGTCGATCGCACTTAATGGCGATACTTCTCACCTGACTGACTCTGAAACCGCGATCCGGTTTAATTAAAGTTGAGATTCGTGCGAAAAATTGCATTTTATGCTATGTGTGTAAGGTGCGCGGCAGAAGAGCACCCTACGTTAATCTGATTTGTCCGAATCTGGGTGTTATTGTTTAATCTCGATCGCACATTTTAAATCGAAAATCTCAAATAGGTATGGCTGGACACAGTAAGTGGGCGAATATTAAACGCCAAAAAGCTAGAGTTGATGCCGTTAAAGGCAAGGTTTTTGCTAGAATATCTCGCGAAATTATTGTCGCGGCCCGCAGTGGAGTTCCCGATCCCGCTGGCAATTTTCAACTGCGGACGGCTATTGAAAAAGCCAAGGCGGCGGATATTCCTAATGAAAACATAGAAAGGGCGATCGCCAAAGGTGCCGGCTTGGCGGGAGGAAGTTCGGATTTAGAAGCTATTCGCTACGAAGGTTACGGCATTGGCGGGGTTGCTATTCTGATTGAAGCGCTGACAGACAATCGCAACCGCACAGCGGCTGACTTGCGAGAAGCTTTTACTAAAAATGGCGGCAACCTGGGCGAAACTGGTTGTGTGGGCTGGATGTTTGACCACAAAGGGGTTTGTACGGTACGCGGCCCTATTGATGAGGAACAATTGTTTGAAGCGTCGCTAGAGGCGGCTGCCGAATCTTATGATTTGATATTAATTGATGAGGATACTGAAGGTGCAGAGGTATTTACAAGTGTGGCTAATTTGGAACACTTGGCTGATGTTTTGAAACAAAAAAGTTTTGCTGTTTTGCAGTCGGAAAATCGCTGGATTCCGAGCAATACAGTGGAAATAGACACTCCTGAAAAAGCTCGATCGCTCTTGAAGTTAATGGATGCACTGGAAGATTTGGACGACGTGCAAAGTGTGACAGCTAATTTTGAAATGACAGATGAATTGATGTCTTCGATCATGGTTTAATGGTTGAAAAATGAGGGATCGGGATCGTCCTGCTGTCACTGCTGCAAAAGACGAAAAATCGCCAGCGGGACGATCGCGCTACACTATTACCAGGAAACGAATCCCCATCTGTATGCGAGGGGGGAGTGTCAATCCAAGGAATTGCTGAAAAAGCTGCATTGAAAATCTCCACCCACAGTAAAGCCATGCTAGACAACGAAAGCAAAAAAGACAGCACCCACTCACAAGAAGTTCTCTCAGCAACCGAAGTCTCAGAAACCAAGGATCGAGCCAAATCGGAGGTGCCGGCTAAACCAGAGGATACATCCAATTGGTTCGGTTCCGTTTTCGGAGCCGTCTCTGCAAGCGCGAGTGCGGTGGGGAGTGCGGCGGCGAGTGCTGGAAGTGCGATTGTTGATACGGCGAGTGCGGTGGGGAGTGCGGCGGCGAGTGCTGGAAGTGCGATTGTTGATACGGCGAGTGCGGTGGGGAATGCCGCGGGCACTGCTGGAAGTGCGATTGTTGATACGGCGAGTGCGGTGGGGAATGCCGCCGTCAGTGCTGGAAGTGCGATTTTTGTTAATACCGCGAGTGCGGTGGGGAATGCAGCGGCGAGTGCGGGAAGTGCAGCAATGCAAGTTCCCAATTTTTTTGGTTCATCCCTAGTTTTTATTTCGCAGAGTCCTATCCTGAAAAAACTGACCCAAAATTTCAAAATCGACTGGTTAGTTAATGCTATAGATGCTGTTGATGTGGTAAATGCCGAGGCGCAAGTTCGAGAGTTACAGCGCCAATATCCTCACGAGAAACCCGAAGAGATCGCACATCACTTGATGGTGGAAAAAGCCTTGCTAGCGGCAGGAAGTGGCTTGGTGAGCAGTTTAGTTCCCGGCGTGGCTTTGGCGTTGTCTGGCATGGATTTAGCGGCAATGACGGCGTTATCTGCCGAGTTGGTTTATCAAATTGCTGCAGCCTATGGCATGGATTTGCGATCGAGCGATCGCAAAGCAGAAGTTGTCGCTATTTTTGGTTTGTCCTTGGGTAGCAATTTAGCTATCGAAGCTGGAGTTACGCTTGTCAGCAATATTCCCTTGGCGGGTGCGGTAATTAATGCTAGCGCCAGTGCGACAATGATTTACGCGCTGGGATACGGTGCTTGTCGGTTTTATGAAGCGCATCTCGATTCCTCGGAAATCGAAACCAAGCTCGGAGATTTACAAGAGGTATTGCAAGCGGAAAGTGAGCAATATTTAGAGACAGCGATCGCACAAGAAACGGTGATGGATTGGATTTTGGTGTATGTCGTCTATGCCAGCAAAAAATTCACCCGATGGGATGAGTTATTACCGGAATTACGAGCGGCGAATTTAAATCCCAGGACTTTAGCTGAGATTGAAGCTGTGACAAATAAGTCTAAATTGCTTCCCAAGTTGGATATTTTACTCGCACAACTCGAACTTGACTTTGCCGAACCACTTTTAAAGCGATGCACTGAGATCATCGAGGCTGACGGTGAAATTAATCAACAAGAGGGGAAAATTTGGCTGACAATTCAACGGGCTGTTTTGAGCAAAAGAAAGCAAGCTCAAAAGCCAGCCCAGCAAACTTCGATCGAGGATGGGGTATCGGAAGCCACTGAAGCACAAACTGAAGTCCAAGCTGAGTCACAAATTCCCTCTTTATCTTCTGATTCTCCTTCTACTAATAATTTGACTTCGAGTATGCTGCAAAATTTCCAAAAAATCATAAAAGTTGCTGGGCGATTAGACGTGCCAAAGATTGCGAATTTAATAGATACTGAATCACAAGCGCCTCCCTTATCTTCTCATTCTCCTTCTACTAAGTTGAGTGCAATTCTGCTGAAAAAATTCAAGCAGATTTTAGCAGGTTCTACGCGGTTAGAAGTGGCAGAGATTGGGTATTTAATCGATCAGGTCGATCGCATGACTGGAGAAGAGTTTGAGGAATTTTTAGCCTGCTGTTTCCGCAATCTCGGTTATGCGGTCGAAATGACACCCAAAACGGGGGATTTTGGTGCGGACTTGATTCTCTCTAAAGCCCGCAAGAAAACCGTTGTCCAGGCAAAACGCTATCAAGGAAAAGTGGGAAATTCCGCCGTGCAAGAAGTGGTTAGTGCGGTTAAGTATTACGGGGCGCAAGATGCGATCGTTATTACAAACAGTATGTTTACATCCAATGCTCATAAACTGGCTCAAGCGAATGGGGTACAACTCTGGGGAAGAGAACAGTTAATTGATTTAGTGATTCGAGCTAAAAAATAAGGTATCTATGAACCAAGAATCCCAGTCTCTGAAAGAGCGGGGAGTGTCATTTGAAACACAAAAACTTGGCAGTTTTGCAGTCGGAAAATCGCTGGATTCCCAGCAATACAGTGGAAATATACACTCCTGAAAAAGCTCGATCGCTCCTTAAGTTAATGGATGCACTCGAAGATTTGGATGACGTGCAAAGTGTGACGGCGAATTTTGAAATGAGCGATGAATTGATGTCTTTGAGTATGGCGTAACGATCTAAATCACCAGATTTTTGCCATCCGCAAGACAAATCCCGGTAACTCTGGCTCGCCGCTGACCGTTTCAGGATTATCTAAGATTTCAGGTTCGCAATCGGGACGGTAGATGTAGACTTTTCTGTTTTTGCGATCGAGCAAAAAGCCGAGTGATACACCGTTCTCAATATATTCTTGCATCTTGTTTTGCAATCCCTTGAGAGCGTCACTAGCAGACCGCAATTCAATCACAAAGTCTGGACAAATCGGTGCGAATGAGGCTTTTTCTTCTTCAGTTAAGGCATTCCAGCGCTCTAGTTTAATCCATGAGGCATCGGGGGATCGGGTTGCTCCATTCGGCAAGGTAAAGCCTGCACTGGAGTCAAACGTTTCACCTGTGCCATCTTCTTCTGCCCAGTTCGCAAGTTGCTGAGCAATTTTAATGTTGCGATTCCCTGTATCTGAAAAGGCTGGTGACATGATAATGACTTCCCCACTGGCAGTACGCTCAATTCTTAAATCGCGATTAACTATACAGAATTCATAGAACTGTTCAACAGTCATCGATTGGATCGCAGGGAAATTGACCGTCAGTGGGACGCTTTCGGTTTGGATTAGCAGCGTCGTCATGGTTTTTCCTCAGTTGGTGCAGGGGTGATAGAATACCTTGAGCTTATCATATCTTAGCTTGGCGCTCGAAAGTCTTAGTCGATCGGGGAATCGGAGGCTTGTATCCGTTTTTGGGCTGGGTCAATCGATTTTAGATTTTAGATTTTAGATTTTAGATTTTAGAATTGAAGCATTTTTAGATTAAAGATTAAAGATTAAAGATTAAAGATTAAAGATTAAAGATTAAAGATTAAAGATTAAAGATTAAAGATTAAAGAATAGAAGCCTTGACCCAGCCCAAAAACGGATACCGTGCCACGTACTCCTGTCGTGGAAAGATAAAATTTTTAGACCCTAGTTCAATATCCCAGATTTATCTGTGGGGTAAATCTAAAATCTAAAATCTAAAATCTAAAATCGACTGACCCCACGGATCAATTTGGGGGGCAAGTTTCATCGGATACAGGTTTTTTATTTCTGGACGGATGAATCCGGGGGCTTGTATCCCGGATGCTTGATTGTCAATAATCTTTTTTCCCAGTCAGTAAATAAGTAACCATGTATCCCTTGCCCTTAACTTGAATGGCGCCACGCTTCTGAAAAGTATATTTATCTTTTAATATCTCGTAGGTTTCGGCGGTGACTTGAATGCAGCCGGTAATCCCGTGGGATTCCATGCGCGAAGCAATATTTACTGTGTCGCCCCAGAGGTCGTAAATAAACTTTTTTAAGCCGATAACGCCGGCAACGACTGGGCCACTGCTAATCCCGATCCGAATGCTGAAAGGTTCCGAATGTTCTAAACTTAGCAGCCGAATTTCGTGCAGCATATCGATCGCCATGTTCGCAACCGCCTCGGCGTGATCGTCTCTGGGCGTAGGCAAACCGCCGACAACCATGTAAGCATCACCAATAGTCTTAATTTTCTCCAAACCGTGGCGATCGGCCAAGTGGTCAAAAGCCGAAAAAATATCGTTGAGCACTTTCACCACCGCCGTCGCTGAAATTCTCGACGAAAGCTCTGTAAACCCCACAATGTCGGCAAACATCACAGTTACTTCCGCAAAACTTTCGGCGATATTGTGTTCATTGTCCTTCAAACGCAGGGCGATCGCAGCAGGCAAAACGTTCAGCAGCAGTTGCTCGGATTTAGCTTGTTCGAGTTCCAACTGTAGGTAAGCAGCCTGCAACTGTTCGGCTTGGCGAATTCTTTCTCGGGCTAGCTTTTCGATTTGGGCGGTGCGGCTCAAAGCTGTCAGCATATATGTCACCGGAATCAGAGTCCACAGCATCCCCATCGTCAGAGTTCCCCAAGAGCGCCAGTGCTTGCGAATCCGGCGAATTTCCGGCGTTGCCGACACGTACATAGACCACTGGCGGCCGCTAATTTTCAGCCGCCTTCTGCAAGCTGTATAGTTCGGGCCTGGATTGTCAAGAATCGGGCAGTTTTGCATCAGCGCTCGGTCAGCAGCGGCTGATGCTGGAAGCACTTGTTGGCTCTCGGATTGGAACTGCACCGCAAATAGCTGAATTTGCCTCTCAGCAGGGAGATTTTTGAGAACCGGGTTGGCCCTTTGCGGTAACAGTGACGCTGCTTGTTGCTTGTCTGGAGCCTCGCTAACGAGATAAATATTGAGGTAGTCGGTATTGCGTCCTTTTAAAGAGGTTTGGAAAATATCTTTGCCTCGAAATACGCCCAGAACAAATCCTTGTAGCAGTTGGCGACGGGATTCCAGGGTAGTCGGTTTACTGCTGTTTTCGTAAATCGGAACTATGGCTAAAAGACCTAGTTCCGGGGAGTTGCCCTGAGTTAAGCCGATGTAGCTGGTGACAATCATTTCTCCTGTATCGCGCCCTCGATCGAGCGCGGCGCGGATTTCTGGGTGGGAGGCGAGGTCAAAGCCTAATACTATCTCGTTTCCGGCTGGTGGTTCGACGTAGAAAGCCGGGAAGTATTCGGAACGCTGGAGAGCCTTGCGGAGTTCTCCTCGCGGGCCGCGCTCTGTAATCTCGAAGCTGGGCTCTGTTTCGGTTCTAGCTTTGGTTTCGTAGTTGCGCCGCTCGGAATTGGGGACGCGGGGGGCCCAAGCCAGGAGTTGCAGGCTGGGGTGGACGGCTAGGGGACGGGCGACAAACCGGGCAAAAGAGGAACGCTCGACGGCGCTGAAGGCTTTCATGTAGTCGCTGAGGGCCAGAACAGTATCTAAGTCGGAGTTGAGCTGGCGTTCGATGCCGATCGAAATATCGTCGATGCGGCGCTGCATTTCGTAGTCGCGGCGCTTGTCTTCCCAGTCCCAAACCAAGGCGAATGCTAGGATCGACAGTCCGACACCCAAAGCCAGCGTCAACCCGGCTGGAATGTAGCGAGACCAGGATAAAGGTAGTTTTTTCAGCATAATTGCCTAGCGAATAAGGGCAGCAGATTAGCACACCGCTGAGTGGGATTTATTTCGGCCTCTGAGTGCGGTTAATTCAAAACCCTGATAACTCAAGCACCGACGGCAATTGGGAATTAAAAGTTAGATATGTAAACTTTTAGATTAATGGACGATCGCTCAGCAGGGGATTTCAATCCAGAATTCCGCTCCCTGTCCGGGCGCTGAGATGCACCGCAGGCTTCCCTTATGTTTTTCTACCACAATCTGATGGCTGATGGATAATCCTAAGCCGGTTCCAGCCCCTACGGGCTTGGTGGTGAAGAACGGGTCAAATAGCCGCTTGCGAACCTCTTCGCTCATTCCCGGGCCACTGTCGGCGATGCAAATTACAATGCGATCGCAATCACTGAGCTGGTTTTTACTGTGGCTTTTCATGCCAGCTTTTTTCATGAGGGTGCGAATCACGATCGTCCGAGGTTCCCGTTGATTTTCTAGAGCGTCGATCGCATTGCTGATAATATTTAGAAATACCTGGTTTAACTGACCCGCACAACAGTAAATTTTGGGTATTTTTCCGTATTCTTTAATAATTTCAATCCCGTTTTTTATACTGCTCTGATGCAATCTGTGCTGCAAGATTAACAGTGTACTGTCAATTCCTTCATGAACGTCTACCAACTTCATTTCTGATTCATCCAGTCTCGAAAAATTCCGCAGCGACAGCACAATATTACTGATTCTTTCTACTCCTACTCTCATGGAATTTAGCATTCGTGGCAAGTCTTCCTTCAGAAAATCTAACTCTAACTCCTTAACTTTTTCAGCAATCTGAGGCACTGGGGACGGATAGCATTCCTGGTAGAGACTTAACAGTTCAATTAAATCGTGAAAATAGTTGTATGTGTGAGAAATATTGCCGTTAATAAAAGTTGCGGGATTGTTGATTTCGTGGGCGATGCCAGCCACCATCTGACCGAGGCTAGACATTTTTTCTGATTGAACTAATTGGATTTGAGCGTGTTGTAGCTTTTCGTAGGCTTCTTGCAATTGGGCTGCTTGTTTTCTCAATTGAGATTCGGAAGCTTGGAGTGCGGCGGCGGAAATTTTGCGGTTGGTTATATTTTCAATCATCCCTAAATTGTAAATGGGTTTTCCTTCGCCGTCTCGAATCAAAGTAGCTGTCACGTTTACCCAAACAATTTTACCGATAGCGGTAATCTGGCGGAGTTCGATTTGATAGTGAGTAATTTCTCCCCGCTCCAGAGAATCAGCAACTTGGAGATTTTTTGGAGAATCTTCGGGATGTCCAAGTTCAATAAATGTTTTGGCGAGCAATTCGGCTGCGGTATATCCCAGCATTTCGCAGTAAGTTTTATTAACTCTCACTAACTTGTTATCATCTAAATTAGCTAAGTAGATAGCGATCGGTGCATCTTCAAAAATTGTGCGAAATAGTTCCTCGCTGGCCCGGACTTGAGCTGCTAGGGAAAGCCTATCGGTGATGTCTTCAAACGTAGACAAAATGCCGACAACATTGCCGGAATTGTCGTGTAAAGGTATTTTATTTGTATCCAGACAGCACTGGGTGCCGTCGGCTTGCATTTTGGATTCTAGGATGTGATATTCTGGGGTGTTGGTTGCCATGATGCGGCGGTCGCAGGCTCGAAAAAATTCTGTTTCTTCGGGCTTCCAGGGCATATCGAAGTCGGTGAGACCGGCGATTTCACTGGGGTGATTGAAACCTGCGACTTTGGCAAAGTTTTTGTTGCCTCCCAAGTAAACTAAATCTCGATCTTTCCAGGCGATTAACTGAGGGATGTTATTGATTACCAACCACAGCATATTTTGGGATGTTTCCAAGGCTTCCGTGCGTTCTAGGACGCGCTTTTCAAGTTCTTGATTGGCTTGTTGCAGGGCGATTTTTGACTCGCTGAGGGCGATTTCTGCTAGCTTGCGATCGCTGATGTCGATTGTCACTCCCTCCCACAGTATATCGCCCCCCGGCTGCAGTTCGGGGCGGGCAATGCCGCGAATCCATTTCACTTTTCCAGATCCGGTTACGATCCGCCCTTCATATATCCAAGGTTTGAGAGTTTCGCCGGAAATGGCGATTGATTCTAACAGATTTTTTAGGTCTTCTGGATGCACCCTTGCCCAAATTAAATCGGAGTTTTGTTGAACTTTTTCAGGATCTAATTCGTAGAGTTCCCAACAGCCGGAACTGAGATAAATGAATTCATTTGAACCGTCGGGATGCAGCAAGTATTGATAAATCATTCCCGGCACATTGGCGGCCATTTTTTGAAATCTGGCTTCGCTTTGCCGCAGTGCTGATTCTGCAAGTTTGCGATCGCTAATATCAATCAACACGCCGTCCCAA
This sequence comes from Microcoleus sp. T2B6, assembly GCF_036700475.1. Lineage (NCBI taxonomy): Bacteria > Bacillati > Cyanobacteriota > Cyanophyceae > Oscillatoriales > Microcoleaceae > Microcoleus > Microcoleus sp. T2B6. The sequence continues at coordinate 29,763 of NZ_JAUBOZ010000058.1, forward strand.
ATAATGTCACCTTTTTCGCTCTGTTCTGGCCGGGAAGCCCCGCTAACCCACTTAATCCGATCGCCCGGAAAAACAAATCTGCCTTCCCACCGCCAAGGCTCTAAAGTTTTAGCTGAGATAGCAACAGATTCATGGAAGCTTGGCGCATCGTCTGGATGAATCATTTCGATCGCGGGAATAGCTGAAATTTGGAGTACCTCTGGTTCTAATTCCCAGAGCTCGCGACAGCCGGAACTGACGTAGGGGAATGACACAGTGCCGTCTGCTGCTAACTGAAATTGATAAATCATTCCCGGAACGTTGGCGGCTAGTTTTTGAAACCTCGCTTCGCTTTGCCGTAGTGCGGTTTCTGCTTCTACGCGATCGGTAATATCGTAAAATGCCGATAAAATTGCGGCTTCGCCATTAAAATTAATCGCTCGCATCGACATTTTTACCCAAAAAAAACTGCCATTTGCTTTTTTGAGGCAGATTTCTTCGCTGTCACTAAAGCCGTTTTGTTTGACTAATTCTAGCAATTGACGGCGGTCATTGATATTGGCATAAAGTTCAATTTTTTTGCGTGCGACAACTTGTGCGTAACTCAAACCTAAACTTTCACCGAGAGCAGGATTTGCATACAAAATAAGGCTGTCTTCTAGGCGCGTAATTAACAGGGGAACGGGAGTCGTGCGGGCGATCGCCCGCAATCTTTCTTCGCTTTCTTCCCTGGCTGTTTCGGCTGCTACTCTTTTGGTAATATCGTTCTGAACTCCAATAAAATGAGTTAATTCTCCGTCATTGTCGAGAATGGGGGAAACCATTAATTCGTTCCAAAAAGGAGTTTTGTCTTTGCGATAATTTTTGAGAACTACCTGAATTTCCGTTCCTGCTTGCAAGCTGCGGCGGAGTTTATTTAATTCGGCCTGATCGGTATCGGGGCCCTGCAAAAATCGGCAGTTGCGTCCAATAACTTCTTGGGTACTGTAACCGGTCAGTTTCTCAAAAGCAGGATTGCAGTAGATTATAGGTGTGTCAGGCTTGCGAGCATCCGCGATGAGGATGCTGTTGCTCGACGCTGCGATCGCCCGTTCTAGGAGAGACAGGTTGAAAGAGTCTGTTGTCATCTGTAGCAATATTCACGCTCCTTCGGAGCGGACAGAAGAATAAAAAAATATAAACACCTGAAGCCATTCTTATTCTATAATCTTATTTTTAATTTAGCTTTCTTAACAAAGTCAGCAGCCCAAAAAAGTCGGCGAGGGAGACGACTAATACCATTTTAGGTGTGAGATTTTGGATTGGCAATGACTGATTCCATCATGGTTGGGATCGTGGGTCTACAGTTGCCTTCTTTTGGGAAATTAGTATCACCGAAGGCATGAGGCACTTATCCAGAAAACAGAAGGTGAAAATACCGAAGGCGGCAAGAAAACAGAAGGTGAAAATACTGATCTTTTCAAGTTTTTTTCTTCTCCTCCTTCCATCCGCCTCGCCAACCCTTTTAAATGGACAAGTTGATGCAAGAACCCTGAGCAGTTTTGCTGACTTCAATCCTGGCTTGAAAAGCTTCTTTCAGGTGGGGCATATGGGTAACGGTGAGGATGCAGGCGAAGTCGGAGGCGATCGCATTAATTGCAGCAATCAGTCGATCGCACCCTTCCGCATCCTGAGTCCCGAATCCCTCATCAATAATCAACATTTGCAAAGCCGTGCCCGCCCGCTGAGACAGCAGTCTCGCCAGCGCCAGCCGAATCGCAAAATTAATCCGAAAAGCTTCACCGCCCGAATAAGTTTCATAGGCGCGAGTACCGCGAGCATCAGCAATTAAAATGTCTAAAGTGTCAATCAACTTAGTTGCTTTTTTAGAAGCAGCCGCCCGCTGAGTAATAAATTGAACGTGCAATTGATTCGCGCTCAATCTCGACAATATCTGATTGGTTTCAGCTTCGAGTTGAGGCAAAACATTTTCAATCATTAAAGCTTGAATGCCGTTTTTACCAAATGCTTGACCCAGCTCTTGATAAACTCGCTGCTGGCGTTTGGCAACTTGCATTTGCTCTTTTTGAGCTACTAGCTGAACTTGCAGAGTTTCCAGATTTTGCTGCTGCTGCTGGAGGCGTCCGAGACTTCCCAAATGTTGGTCTAGCTGCTGGCGGCGGCGACTGATTTGCTGTTCGATCGCACTTATTCTGGCTGTGGGATCGGGATGTTCTTGCAATTGCTGGTTCATCGCTGCAGTTTGAGCGCTGACAGCTTGCAAATCTCGATCGCGCACAGCGATGGAATTTGCTATTTCATTAACCCGCTGCTGCACTTGCGGGTACTGCACAGTTGCCGATCGCAATTTTTCGGCGCGGGCGATCCAAAACTGCGATCGGCGCATTTCGCTGCGGACGTGTTCGTGCTGTTCCAAATTATAGCCAATTTCCGCAATGTATCTATCTAAAGATAGAATTTGCTGCTGTATTTCGGAGCTATTTTTTTGCTGTTCTAACTGTTGCTGTACTGTAGCTAATTGAGTTTGCAAATCCGGGCGGCGGGCATTAATTTTATTCAGTTTCTGCTGAGCGTCTTTGATTTGAGCTTGCTTAATTTCCGCCCACCGCAAGCGCTTTTCATCGCTGCGGGCGAGGGAGTGGCTGCGATCGCTGTAATTGAGCTGTTGCAGTTGCTGTTCGATTTGCTGAAGTTCGCCCAAATCCTCCGCTGCATACTCGCCGGTGCGTAACAACCGCTCTATTTCTGCAGCGTCTTGACGCATACTTTGCAGTCGGTTTTCATCTTGGCCCAGGCTATCTAATTGTGCTTGCAAATGACTGCGGCGTTCCCGCAATTCTTGGTAGGGCGCTAATTCCTCTTCTAGTTCGCGGTATTCATGTCTGAGGACTTGAATTTCGCGCTCGGAGACGGCCAACTGTTCGCGCACAACCCACAGTTGGTTCCAGATTTCCTGCTGTTGGGTGTGGTGTTTTGTGACTACTAAATTCCAGTAGTGTTCGTCTAAAGGTCGATCGCACAAAGGACAATTGCCAAAATTTGCATCCCGCACCATTAAATGCGAATTCGATGGCTCGTTTTCCGCAAAATTCGCGGCTTTACCTTCACCTGCGGTTTTTTCTCCTTCATGTTTCCGCAGGAGTTGCAGTTTTTGGTCGAGCTCGGCGAGTCTGGTTTGATAGTCGCGGCTTTTGGCTTGCAGGTTTCCTAGAAAGTCGTGCCTTTCTTGACCTTTTTCGCGGACTCGCTGCTGATAAACTCGCTTGTTTTCCAACTGCAAAATTTGATTGGCGATGGCCGAGATTTCCTGCTGTAATTGCGGCTGTCGCTTCTGCTGCTGAACTTGCACCTGTCGGTTGATTTCCTCTAAGCGGGCGGTTAAACCGGCGCGGGCGCGATCGAGCTTTTGTTGCTTTTGCTGCTGCTGTTGTAGCAGCGGCGAAACTTGCAGTTGCAGTTGCTCTAGTTCGTTGAGGCGCGATCGAACTGCTTGCAACTGTGCGAGTCCTTTGTCAACCTCCGGCTGCTGTTTGAGAATTTCCAGAACATCTTTTTCATCTTGTTCTAAAACCTCTAATTGAGCTTGCAACTGCTGAATTTTGCTTTGCAAAAAGCTCAGTTCTTGCCGCTGCTGTTCTTGCAATTGCTGGCGCTGATTTTGGGTTTGTTGGTTTGCCTTGAATTTGCCAGCCAGACTTTCTTCTGTCGCTTGCAAGCTGTGGAAATACGCGATGCCTGCTGTTATTTCCTTTTCTTGTTCTAGGAGGGCTTGTAGCTCATTTTGCTGCTGTTTGGCTGCGCTGAGTTCTTGCTGCAAGCGGCGGCATTCTTGAGTGATATTGTAGTGCTGTTGCTGGTGGCCGGCGAGGAGTTTTTGCCAAGTTTGCCGGTTGTGGTGCTGGAGTTGCAGTTGCTGTAACTCGGTTGTGTCGGCTTGCTGCTGCTGCTGAAGCAAATCGGTTGCTTGCTGCAATTGAGTTTGTTCGGAGGCGAGAGCCTCTTTTTGTTGCAGTTGCTCTTGTACGGTTAGCAAACTCTGTTTGAGCACTTCGACTTGAGCTTTAAATTGTTTGGAGGTATCTTTGGCTTGGTCGGATAAAGTATCGTAGGAGTCGAGCTTGAGCAGGTTGGCTAAAACTTGTTTGCGTTCGATCGGCTTTTTGAGCATAAATTCATCAGCTCGCCCCTGTCGCAAATACGCCGAGTTGATGAAAGTATCGTAATCTAGTTTGATGTGTTCGAGGATTTTTTGCTGAGTTGTTCTCAGCCCCTTGTCTGTGAGCGTGCGAAAATTAAGTTTTTCCTCACTCTCGGCAGAATTCAAGCTGACTTGAAATTCCAAACTTCCCGATTGTCCGCGCCGACGGTTGCGAATCACCCGGTAGATTTGGCCGCCGGTGGAGAAAGTGAAATCAACGCGCACATCAATTTCGCCGATATGGATGATATCGTCTTCCGTATCGCTGCGGCAACAGCCCCAAAGTGCCCAGGATATGGCTTCTAAGAGGGAGGATTTGCCAGCACCGTTAGGCCCGCAAATGCAAGCAGTGTGCAAGCCGCGAAAGTCTAAAGCAGCTTCGCGATAGCTGAGAAAATTTTTGAGTGTAAGTTGTATAGGAATCATTTAGGCCATCGCGCCATACAATCTATCTATAAATAACACTATTTGTACGCTGTTGCCTAGTTATTCAATCTAGATCCAGAACAATTGTCAGTGCTTCTGTAATTTCTTCCATAATTGTCTCGGACAGGGTTCCGAGTTGTCGGAGAAATCTTTGTTGAGAAACGGAACGGACTTGAAAAGCGTCGGCGGCGGAGAGTTTGGCCAAGCCATTTTCTGATGTCGGTTCGAGCTGCACCATCCAATCAAGCGGGGAAAAAAGATCGTTCCATGCTGTAATTGGAACAATTACTTTGAGGCGCAAATTTCCCACTTCATCATCGCTGACAACCACAACAGGTCTAGTTTTGCCGATTTCATCTCCCACCGTTGGATCTAGTCTGACGAGCCACACTTCGCCCTTACGCATTAGTTTCTACCCCTGCGCTCAGGTATTCTTCCTCTGAATCGAAATACGGTTCGCTGTCGGGCGACCACAAATCGTGCAGCGGCCCTCCTGGTTCATACAAAGGAACCGCTGCTTCGGCTGCGGCTCTGAGTCTCCGCTTTCTCTCAGCTTTGCGCTGGGCTTTTTCTTCTATTTCTTCGCGCATCATCCGCGAAGCTGTTTCGATGATTTCTAGGCGTTCTTCTGCTGTCAGATTTTTGAGTGCTGCTAAGATTTCTGTTTTGGTCACGGTTTTTTCGGGTGGTTGGTGAGAAAGTACGATCGATCCGGGAGCATCCCGATACTCGGCTACAAACGAGATTTGTGCGGTTTTTACTGTACGGGCTTGCAACCTTACGGGTAATTGTTGGGATTTTCAACTATCAAACCCTCACTTGTTGCTGCTGCATTCAGCTCCCCGTCAGCAGATACAAAAGTCATCGCAGGCAAACTGTTAGCTGTGCAAAGGTTATTTATGCCACAGCCTGTTGCTAGCTGCACAGCATCATAGCCTCGCAATCCGTAGGTTTCAGCTAATGCCATTGCAGAGTTAATAATGCTTTCGGTGAATTCTACAACCTGATACTAAGATTGTAGGTCACTCCTGAACTGATTGCACGCTGCTGTAGCATCTGTCGCATTGATACTTCGGCCGCGCGACCTTATGGTAATTGCAGCAACAATTTCAACACTTGTAATAGCAGCAATCAATATATCGTTGTTAAGTGCAGGATCGCACAAACTCAAAACCCATGCCGAACCTATTTCATTAATGTAGCGTTTGACCAGCGCACTGCTATCTACAAAATAAATTGTCATCTAGCGGCGTTCCTCAATAATTGTCTCAGAAACAGGCTTACCCTGTACCTGAATTAGTCGCCGTTCTGTTTGCTGACTCCCAGAAGAATGCTTGATTTTTTTTACTAAACCAGAAGTTAACAGCGCTTGGTGCAATTTTGTCCGTTGAGCAGTTTGTTCTTTCTGGGCCAGATATATCCCTATAGCGCGCTCTAGTTGCTGTAGTTCTAGCAGTTCCAGAGTGTCAAGCTGATTGAGGATTTTGTTGAAGATTCCCTGCGGCATAGGATTCTACTTTTTACGCTTGGCTAGTCTGTCTATTATACAACTATCAGACTTGCACACTGTCACGAATATTCCGGCTTTCTGGACTTAGATTGATGGCTGAAACGACCTATTATCCTTCATCGATCGGGCTTGTGCGTCCAGGACGAGTAAAGAAACCAGGTTTCTACGAAGATTTCCAACCCTACATTACCGCTCTGTGCTTGTGGCGCACCCTACATTGATCGCATAGACAGATTTTCCATCATCAAAAAGGGTTGACTGTATTCCTACAGCCAACCCCGCACATATTTATTTGTCCTGCGTTTGCTCAAACAGCAACACTACCGGGCAATATTCGGGAACGTATAGCCGACACCGACTAACAATCCCACTTCAGCTCCGTCTACAAAACCAACATTCAGTCCCGCTGTTGCTGTTAAATTTCTCGACAGCGGCACATCTACACCCCCCGAAATCAGGAAGCCAAAAGTACCGTCACCGCCGGTAGAAATTAGCACGCCAGCACCTGCATAAGGAGCCGCAGTAATCACAAAATCCTCGCTGACTTCGACGGCATCTTGAGATACAAAATCGAAGGTAACGGGAACTAGAAAAGCTAAGTTGTCGCGGAACAAAACAGTCGGTCTCACCGATAAATTGTTCGTCAAACCGATTTTGCTAATAATCGCAAATGAACCGTCGCCTAAAGCTGAATCTCCGCCAAAACCTAGATTGCCGCCAATGCCGATGTAGCTGGGCCCAGAACGAGTAGCTCGGCCTGGTCGGATTTGAGTTCCTTGAGCTACTTTTTCAGTTGGTTCCGAGACAGTTGCCGGTTTTTCAGCAACTTTCGGTTGGTTTGTCAAAGCTGAGGCGGAAGTGCTGACAGGATTGCTCAACAATTCTTGTGCTGTTTGGACTTCTTTTTCTTCCTTCGTTGCAGTTACTTCCAGATTATTGGTCTGGGCAACAATTGAGGTAGGTCGATCGCTCTTTTTGGCAGTCTCGACTGTTGACTGCACTTTGACACCATTATCAGCAATTTTAGCGGTTTCTTCCGACTTTTGGGTCTCAGCAGCAATGGATGTATTTTGCGCTGTTTCTGTCTCAGCAATTTCAGATGTTACTGCTTCCGATTTTTCGGGTGCAGCCATAGATACTTGCAAGTTGGCTGCCGATTCAGAGGCTGCTGGCTCTGCCACTTCTGTTAGTTCGCTCCAACTGATAGAATCAATTTTTTTATTACTAGCCGTTGTTTCTGCGTCGGGTTTAACTGCTGAAGTTGCCGTCGGCTCAGAAATTTGGTCAATATTTTGAGCTGCGATTGTTGCAGTTGTAGCGACATCGGGCAAGTTGCCAGTTTCAGCTTTCGCTGACATGGTACTGCAACAAACAGCTAAAGCTGCAAGATTTATTAACGCAAAAGTAGACTTGGAAAATAGACTATTCATAGAAACTCCTCAATGAAGGGTGTGTTAAAAGTGTAAGTGTTTGAGGGCGAACATCGAGAGCTTTGCTCAAAAAAGACACAAATATGAGTTGTGTTGTTCCTAGATTGCCATTTTACTGTTGAATAGTCAACTCTCAAGCTGATTAGATTCAAGAACGGACGGCGGGTTTAGAGGCTAATTTAAATTTACCGATAGATCGGCAAAAAATCAATCCTAGGGATGATTCCATCCTTAATCCTGTTTAATTGATGGGTCGATCGCGCGTCTCGCTTGCATTCTACAATACTGTACTTGGGGGCGCTGCACTCGCAGCCACGCCGGAAAAACCCGGTTTTTGAGGGGGCACTAGCTCGAAACCAAGAGACAGCAAGCTGTCAAAACAGTTTGGGCAACCCCGCCGCCCCAAGCAAGTGCAGTTAATACAACGCGATCGGCTGCTGCAGGGTCCAGGACAAGTAATGTAGAATAATACCACCGATCCGAGAAAGATTTGTGGCTCGATCGTGTCAAAATTAGTGAATATTATGAAAATTGTGTAAAATTTAGTGTTCTATTTGTAAAGTTTAGCCTTCGCTTTCGCTCAGGGTCTGACCATCTAACAACAGCACGCAACTAAACAAGTAAAAAAATACAAATTATCTCATCTCAACCTGACTTTATGAGCAAAGTTCTAGTGATATTAGGCGAATTGAGCGATCGCGACATCGATTGGATGCTCGCCAACGGCACCCGCACCCAAGTCCTCCCCGGCACAACCCTGATCACCGAAGGTAAGCCCTTAGACGCCCTGTACATAGTTTTGGAGGGAACTTTGAGCGTTGCGGTATCATCTTTGGGCGACAAAGAAATCGGAAAAATTATTTCTGGCGAAGTGTTAGGCGAAATGTCTTTTGTAGACGGGAGGCTTCCTTCTGCTAGCGTCACGGCAATTGAAGAGTGCCTCATCCTGTCAATTCCCCGGCGACTGCTAACTGAAAAACTAGAGCAAGACGTGCTTTTTTCCCTGCGGTTTTATCGGGCGATTACCAAATTTCTGTCGTCGAGACTGCGGGGTACAGTCAAACGCTTCGGCGATGATAGTGATGGTTTAATATATGAAGATCCCGACGGCGAGGACGGCATCCCCCAAAATGTCGAAAATCCCGATTTGGCGGCATCAAGATTTCAATGGCTGTTGGAGCGTTTGAAGGGGAGTTGAAGTTGGGAGCATCTCAATGAAAGCAGGCAAGCTAGAAGTTGGAGGCAGGAGGCAGGAGGCAGGAGGCAGGAGGAAACAGGCAGAAGGAAGGGGGCAGAAGAACTGTTTTTACAAATATGAGATGCTCGCTTGAAGTTTGGCAACGAGCAGTGTACAGGACTTAATGGATTTAACACCAATTACCAGTTACCAATTTCTAGTTACCATTTCCCAATTCCCCATTAGAAAACATATTTTTCAGCGACGCGCCAATAGCGAGAAAAACGCTTCAAATCAATGTAACCATCGTAGCGGACAAAGGCTTCCGGTGGCAAAACTTCTACTGGGTGCGATCGCTTAATTTCCCGGCAAATATCCTGAAACCGAGGACTGGGACTTTCGGTAGTTACCACTTGATTTGCGCCGGATTCGATCGCAAAAGCGATAACTTCCGCAGCCACATCGCCCCGCCGAATAACTACCGGCAACTCCAGCAAACATTCGTAAATAAACACCATTCGTTTGAGACTCAACTGCCATTCATCAATCAGCGCATCATCCCAAACCCAGATTGCCGGTGCCTCTGGGTGCGCTTGAAAAGCCGGGCCTTCAGGACTCAAACAGTCGCCGTGCAGCCAAATAATCGAATTGTTCATAAATTGGGAATTGTTGACTGTTGACTGTTGACTGTTGACTGTTGACTGTTGACTGTTGACTGTTGACGGTTGACTGTTGACGGTTGACTGTTAACTATTAACTGTTGATAACTAATGACTAATGACTACTGACTAATGACTACTGACAACTGACTTTTTAATTTCTGCGACCTTTTTTAGGGCCTTGCCAACTTTTAGAACCGCCGGTACGATCGACCTTTTCTCCATTAGGAAACAACTTCCCTTCCAAATATTCGTAAGTTCCCTCAAAATCGCATTGCCCATACAGAGGACAATCCCGACAATAAACCGCCTTAGTGTAACGATCCAAATTTTCCCGATTAAAAAAATAAGGTTTGTGACTAAAAGTGCTTGCTACCCACTGCCAAGAAAGATTATTGCTCGCCGGATCTCCATCTAGCAAATGTTGCAAAAACCAGCGAGCTCCGGCTTGCCAGCGCACGTGGCGCCAGTGTACGAGATAAGCGGCAGTCCACATCCGCTGGTGGTTGTGCAAATAACCAGTTTCTCGCAACTGGCGACTGAAACTGTCGATGCAAACCAAACCAGTCGTGCCCTCGACGACATCCTGCGGCAGAGTTTCGCTGTAATCTTTAGCAGTGTAACCAGTTTTGTAGGGTTCCCGGTCTTGCCAAATCCCGTTGCCCAATTCGGCGTACAGTCGCTGCCAATAATCCCGCCAACCCAACTCGTTGACGAGTTTTACTGCCTCTTCTCGATGCCGCACCTTCTCCAGTACGGCATCCCGGACTTCCGCAAGACTCAAAACTCCGTAGCGCAAATAGGGCGACAAGCGCGTTACCGCACCGTTGAGGAAATTGCGGGTTGAGGCGTACTTGCCGGGGTCAATTTGTTGCAGGGCTGTCTCGGCTGCTTTCCGCCCGCCGAGGATCGGGGGTACGCTGCTGTCCCCGGCGGCGACTTCGGGGAACTGTTGGCGCAGGTAGGCAATTAATTCGTCGCGGCTGGCAAATTCCCGCTTCATGTCCTGACTCATTCTTTTCTCAAGCACCTGCTATTGTTTCTTAATCTTAAAGCTATGCGATCGATCGTGCGTGGTCGATGTCCTAAATTGCTTTTCACTCCTGTAACTCACATCTTGCACCCTTGTCAGCAACAGGCTTTTCGGCCTGTTCCACAAGAAAATTTATCTTTTGTGGAACAGGCCGAAAAGCCTGTTCATAAAGGCTAATTGAGAATGGTGCAATATCTCAGTGGTAACGTACAGTTTTCCCCCGCCGCAATCGATCGTCGGATCGCAGCCAAAATTAGCATCAAAGTTCAGTACACTCAGGGATAGATATAATACCAAAATCTTATGGAAACTTTTCCGGCGCACGCTCAAGCGATCGCCAGCTTAGCTAACCGACAGCAGCAAGGTACAAAACAACTGGAAAACAGCGAAGTTCAAGAGTTCGATCGAGCCATGATGCGCCGCTGCATAGAATTGGCTCGCCGTGCTCTCGGCAAAACCGCACCCAACCCCCTTGTCGGTTCTGTAATTGTCCGAGACGGCAAGATTGTCGGCGAAGGGTTTCATCCCGGTGCCGGTCAACCTCACGCCGAAGTTTTTGCGATCCGGGAAGCGGGGGAACTCGCCGAAGGAGCGACTGTCTACGTGAACCTGGAACCCTGCAACCACTACGGCCGGACTCCCCCTTGTTCCGAAGCTTTAGTTAACGCCAAGGTGGCAAAAGTAGTGGCTGGCATGGTCGATCCGAATCCTTTGGTAGCTGGAACTGGGCTAGCCCGGTTGCGAGAGGCTGGCATTGAAGTGGTGGCGGGAGTGGAAGGGGAAGCTTGCCAGAAACTCAACGAGGCTTTTGTGCACCGGATTTTGTACCGCCGGCCTTTTGGAATTTTGAAATATGCAATGACTTTGGACGGTAAAATTGCTACCAGTAGCGGCCACAGCGCTTGGGTGACAGGCGAGGAGGCTCGGAGCGAGGTACACCGGGTGCGCGTCGGCTGCGATGCTGTGATTGTTGGGGGAAATACGGTGCGTCTGGACAATCCCCTACTGACGAGCCACCAGCCTGATAGGAATAATCCCCTGCGGGTGGTGATGAGTCGCACTCTGGATTTGCCGAAGTCGGCTTGGTTGTGGGAAACCTCTGTGGCGGCTACTTTGGTGCTGACTGAGCCTGGGGTTAACCCGGAATTTCAGGAATTTTTGATCGCAAAAGGGGTGGAAGTTGTGGAATTGTCGCCGCTGACGCCGACTAATGTTATGGGTTATTTGTACGATCGATCTTTTCTTTCTGTACTCTGGGAGTGCGGCGGCACTTTGGCCGCGAGGGCAATTGCTGAGGGTGCAGTTCAAAAAATTATGGCTTTTATTGCTCCTAAAATTGTCGGTGGCCAAGGAGCTCCAACTCCTGTGGGAGATTTGGGCTTTTCGGCAATGACTGAGGCTTTGACTTTAGAGCGGATTTCTTGGCGCGCGGTGGGTGCAGATTGTGTGGTAGAAGGCTATTTAAAAATTAAAGATTGAAAGTTAAAAGCGAGTCTTTTGAGTTTTTGATTTTTAACTTTTAACTCCTTTTATGGTGGAAATTCTGATTTGGAGTTTGATGATTGGCAGTCTCGGCTTGGAGGCTGGGCTTGTGGGTCTTTTGGTGAACCACGAGCAATTGGATGCGGGGCAAAAATGCGATGAGGAGGAGGAAGTTTTGACTCGGTACGAATCTCAAGAGGATAATTTTAATGCGCCTGAAAATGCGCGCTCCAATGGCACTCCCCCATCTGATCCCAATTCTGTTGATTTGACGGTTTGGGAGTACAAGATTGTGCGGGCTAGCAACGATTTGTTCCGCAATCCTGCGATTTTTCACAAGCTATGCCAGGAAGAGGCGGAAGTTGGCTGGATTTTGCTCGAAAAGCTAGACGACAGGCGGGTGCGGTTCAAACGTCCGATCGCGCTGCGGGACGCGCCGATGCCTAATTTACCACTGTTTGACCCTTACCGCACTCATTACGGCCCGCTCTCGAATGCGATGACTTGGGCTGCGACGATCGTGTTTCTGAGTGCGATCGTCCTTCCGGCTGTTTTGGGCTATGCTTTGGTGTCTACTACTCTAAGCAGAAGTCGCTCTAATTGGCCTCCGGCACCTGTTCAATCTTTGCCCTCTCCCAGCGGGCCCGAAACTAATAATTGAAAGATCAGCCCAATGGAAGATAGAAGATGGAAAAGAGAATTGTTTGTTTTAATATCAAGTACGGTCAAAAATTTATAATTAGGTTTGTAGTGAGGGCTTAAGTCTTCTCTTCTCTTAAGAGGATGACAACAAACAATTATATTATAAGTCATTAACCGGACAGTCTCTAACTGACAATCCCGCAGAATTATTTAATTATAAATTTTTATGTAATTCTGCATTCGGTCTTCCACCTTCCTATTTTGGCTGCCTTCGAGTGTAAACCCTCATGTCATAGAAGCGGCGTGGGAGAAGGAGCGGAAAGCAATCTCAAGTCATAATTTGTATCGCCTTGAAATTGAGAAACGCGGACAAAATAAGTCCCCGCAGGTAAAGCCCCATTGCTGACAATTGTTTCTGAAGACGTGCCTAAATTGTTAGACGAAGCAATAATATCGTCTAATCCAACTGCGCCGTTGCCGTTGAGATCTTGAATTAATTCTACATCAACATCTGCACTCAAACCGTCAATAGTTACACTGAAAAGGCTGGGAGTATTGAGGATAAAACTGTAAATGTCGGCGGGTTCAGCAGATCCCACAAAATCGCTCGCAGTTTGAATTTCTGTGAGAATACCCAGGCTTTTTGCTACGTTCAAATTGTCTGCGGGATCGGGGAGAGTGCTCAACAGTCCTTCTTGTTGACCGAATTGAATGTAATGGTCGATCGCACTTTGAACTGCGCCGCTTTGGACTGCTGCTGCTACCAGCGGATATTTTTCTAGATAAAAGCTGGGATCGAAGAAAATGCTGGCTTTGCGGTTTTCTAATTGACCGGCTTTTAAGTAGTGTTCAAATGGGGTAAATTGATTTGTTTGGACTGCTATCTGAACGTCTGGGTTGCTTCCTAGATAGAAACCAATATCAAAGAAAGGGTTGGGGTTGCGTCGTTCAAATTGACCGAATCTAATAAAGTGATCGGCTGCTGAAAAGCCGTTGAGTTTGGCTGATACCGCTACATCTGTATTGGTGTCTAAATAATAGCTGGCGTCGAACAGGGCATTCGGGTCGCGATTTTCAAATTTGCCAATTTTTCGGTAGTGATCGAAGGGACTCGATACCGTGCCTCTGGCAACTGCTACGGCGACATCTGGGTTGTTTTCGAGATAAAATTTCCTGTCGAACAGCGTTCTGAGGGTTAGCATTATTAAAAAAATCTCTCTGGGCTTTAGTCTGGAAAGTGCACGATCGAGAATCCAGTTTACATCAAAGTTTTGTTTTGTGAGGATGTCTTAATTATGGCTAAGTCTGCACTGATGGCAATGCTGCGCCGCGCTGCGAGTATTGCCCAGAAATCAAGGGAAACGGGCATTCCGGCTGATGAACTGCTGGGGATGCTGAGCGTGAAGCGAAGCTATCCCGTAGGGAATCGCATTCCTAATTCTGCCATATCTCGTCGCCAGTTGCTGCACGGGGGTTTAGCTGCTGCGGGGGCGGCCGCTGCTGCGACTTTTACCAGGGATGGAGGGGGAGCTTTTGCTCAACAGGGCGGACGATCGCCGATTTTGGTTGTGGGTGCAGGGATTGCGGGTTTGACGGCGGCTTATCGCTTGGGCCAAGCGGGCGTGCGCGCCGATATAATCGAGGCAACTAACCGCGTGGGGGGGCGGATACGCACTATTCCCAAGGTGGCTGGAACGCTAATTCCGGCGGATTTGGGGGGAGAATTTATTGACACCGGTCATACTAATTTAATCTCGCTGGCGACGGAATTGGGTTTGCGGGCGATCGACTTAGCCCAAGTGCAGAGTGGACTGGTGAAGGATACTTTTTTCTTTGAAGGACGGCGCTTTTCTCTTGAGCAATTAATCGCCGATTTTGCGCCCCTAGCTAGTAAAATTAGTGCAGATTTGCAGGCGGTTGGCGATGAAATTAGCTATCTTGATTTTACGGAAGCAGCGGAAAGATTGGACAATCTTTCGATCGCTGAATATGTAGACCAAGCTGATACTAGCACTATTGTCCGGCAGTTACTCCGCATTGCTTATACGGGAGAATACGGTCGAGATCCTGAAGAACAGTCGGCGTTAAATCTGCTTTTTTTAATCGGTGCTGAATCTGGCAGTTTTGAATTGTACGGCAACAGCGATGAGCGTTATCAAATTGACGGCGGCAACAGTCAAATTATCAACAGTTTAGCCGGTCAATTATCTGGTTCGATCGAGGCGGGGACGGTTTTGGAAGCGATTACTCTTTTGCCGGATGGCCGCTATCGCGTAAATTTGCGATCGGGACAAAGCGCCTTCGATCGCACTTACGAGCGAGTTTTGTTAACTTTGCCGTTTAGCACTCTGCGAGACGTTAAAATTAACGTACCTTTGCCACAACCGAAGCGTAGGGCGATCGAGCAATTGGGTTACGGTACTAATTCTAAGTTAATTACTGGCTACCGCAGCCGAATTTGGCGGGAACTTTATCGATCGACAGCTTCTGTTTATAGCGATTTAGGATTCCAGAGTACCTGGGAAGCTACGCCTTTCGCCCCTACTCCTAACGGTTTAGTTACTAATTTTACAGGAGGAAAGCAGGGTTTGTCGATCGGTGCGGGAACTCCAGAAGACCAAGCACAAAGATTTTTAAACCAATTTGAAAGAGTTTTTCCCGGAGTGAGAAATTTGCGATCCGGCAAAGCTGTGCGAGCTTATTGGCCGGGAGAACGCTTTTTCAAAGGTTCTTATTCCTGCTATTTAGTCGGACAGTGGACGCAAATGTACGGCGTTGAAGGCGAACGAGTTGGCAATTTATATTTTGCCGGGGAACACACTTCGCTGGAAAATCAAGGTTACATGGAAGGCGGTTGTGAAACTGGACAAAGGGCGGCTTTTGAAATTTTGCAAGACTTGGGTTTGATACCTTCTGCTAATGCTTTGAATACTCGAACTGCGAGCAGTTTGAACAGTCCCCGTCCGAGCCGAAAAATTCCCGGAGCGCGGAATCTTGGGAATAGAAAGCCGAGTATTAGATAAGCTCGTAAGGTGTACATCTAATTCTTGTTTGCCGTTGCTCCTAGCCCGTGCATCTAATTCTTGTGGGGAGTAGGGGTTGGGCTTCTAGCCCGCCCCAAAATACAATTTAGATGCCCAACAGCTTATGGCGTACAACTTATCAAATAATCTCGTCCGGGTTAATTCCCCGATCGCGCAAATATTCAGCCAGTCGTTCGGCCCGTTCACGTTCGCGATCGGCCCGCTGGCGTTCTGCTGCTAACTGTTCTACACCCCATAAAAGCAGATTTCCTGCTTCATCCCACCAGCGCAACCAATAGCCTGAACGTTGTTCTTTCTCCCCCCGCCACGTTCCTAAATACAAACCAATATCTGCCATCCAGTGGCGACCTTCCGCGTCGGGAAATTCTAATTCGTAGTTGCCATTTTGCAAGCGATATACTTCCAGCAAGCCAGTTTCTGGGTCAAAAATGATGTAAGTTGGTACTTGCAGAATTTGTTCGTAAAAAAACCACTTTCCCGGAGGAAAAGTACGTTTGACAGAATATTCGCCGCCGTCTGTTTCCGACAAAAATTCCATGACAATGGTCGGGATTTCTCCTTCCAAGTTTGGGGTATAACTTTTGCGGTCTCTTCTCGATTCGGCAGGCAGTACCGACGGTACATAAACCCAATCTGGTGCTTTGATTACTAACTCGCCGTTGACAGTAGCGCAAATGCCAAAGTTGCTGGCTATCAGCATTCGTGGCCCGATAAATCCTCTCAGTTCTAAGATTTCTCGCAGTGCACCAGCAATTAGCGGTTGACCTGTATTCTCCACTGGTTTTTCTTCTAATTGGAAGTCGTCGGGCAACTTCTCCCAAGTTACGATCAGTTCTAACGTTTTTTGTCCTGGGTTATTTTGAGTAACGACCATGACTTTATTTTCTAAAGTGTGATGTCTTATGATAGCATAATTTAAATAGTTGACAGTTGACAGTGAGCTTTTTAGATTTGTAGGTTGGGTTGAGGAACGAAACCCAACACATCCTTGCCGCGAAAAATTTGGGTGGAGTGAAACGGAGGGTTAGTTCATTCGTGTCCAAGCTACGCAATCTCATTTTTATAACATTAACTGAAACCTATTTATATATAATAGATATGTAAGCGGAAATTTTAGGTAAACTATTTAGTAAAATTAACTTGAAAAAATCCTGAATAAATATGAACATTTTACATTTAACCGTAGCTTTATCGAGTTTGCTAATATCGCCGATATCTGCTCGTCCTTTGCTGGCAGACGCTACAAATACACTGGCTCAAAATTCACCAGTTGATGAGCCGTTTTGCTACATGAAAACCCCCGACGGCAAAACAGTAGACTTGGGCAGATTGTGCGATAAACAGCCAGCATCTGGAACTGCCAAAACTTGCATTCCCGGTTCCAACATCGCTGCAAAAGTGTCAATCGCGGCGGCCAATTATGACGGCAACTTTTTCAGCGGTCAAGTGCTTAATCAAGGCTGCAAAATAATCAAGAATGTCAAAGTCAATTATGAAGTTTTGGACGAGTCAGGCAATTTAATTGACAACGGATTTATCTTCGCTCAACCAGTTACTCTTGCACCCGGACAGTCAGCCACCTTTCTGGGTGCAGTTGTCGCGGGGGCTAAGGTAGTAGCTACTCATGCAGACGCTCAAGAATGATTGTTGAGATTTGTCCGATCGCTGTTATCATATTCTGGCTCAGATATCTCTATGACTTACGCAATGAGTGACCCACAGATCCCCCTAAATCCCCCTTAATAAGGGGGACTTTGAATAATAATCTTGTCCCCCCCTTATTAAGGGGGGTTAGGGGGGATCGAAGTTTGAATATTCTTGCAGAGATCCCCAAAAACAGAATTTGCGAGGGCAAAATATCTTGAAAACTCGATCGACATACTGGCAAATCTTACCCTACCTCCGTCCCCAAAAACAAACCATCGGTAAAGCATTAGCTTGTACCGTAGTATTTACCATATTTTGGCCGATTATAGCGTGGCTAGTTGGCGAAACAGCCAAATTTATAGGTAAAGGAGATTTACAAGGCTTCGCTCAAATTGCGGCACTCAGCGCCATTATCTTTCTAATTCGCGGTACAGCCCAGTACGGTCAAGATACACTGATGGCCAAAGCTGCTTTGACTATTGCTTTAGAAATTCGCAAAAAAGTCTACTCCCATCTTCAAACTCTCAATATCGGCTACTTTGAAACCGCCAAAACCGGAGACTTATCCTACCGCCTCACCGAAGATATTGACCGCATTGGCGAAGTAGTAAATAAATTTTTTCATCAGTTTATCCCTTGTGTTTTGCAGCTAATTGCCGTCATGGGATATATGATTTATCTCAACTGGCAATTAACCTTGGGTGCATTAATTATTGCACCGCTGATGGCTATTTTAATTGGCTGGTTTGGCGAAAGATTGCTGAGTTATTCACGCCAAAGTCAAAATCGCATCTCTGATTTATCCGCTTTGCTGACAGAAGTATTCAGCGGCATTCGTTTAATCAAAGCATTTGTGGCTGAAGACTACGAAATAGCCCGCTTTGCAGAAGAAGCAGAACACAACCGCCGCGCTAAGTATTTGTCAGAAAGAGTAAAAGCACTTCAGTTCGTTGTAGTTGGCTTTTTGGAAGCGATGAGCGTGATTTTGCTCTTTTTCCTGGGAGGTTGGCAAATTGCTCAAGGAAATCTCACAGGTACTCAATTTATCAGTTATATCGCAGGGGTGGCACTTTTAATTGACCCCATTGCTATTACAACTGCTAATTACGGAGATTTTAAGCAGGGAGAAGCTTCTAGCGATCGCATTTTTGAACTATTAGCAATTGTACCAACAGTAGTCGAAAAGCCTGGGGCGATCGAACTTCCCCATGTTACAGGCAAAGTCGAATACCGCAACATTAATTTTGCCTATAACTCAGAGACACCCATTCTGCAAAACATGAGTTTGTTGGTGCTTCCGGGAGAAATGATTGCTCTCGTTGGTGCATCCGGTGCGGGTAAAACTACTTTAGTAAATTTGCTACCGAGATTTTACGATCCGCAAGCGGGACAGATTTTAATTGACGGTATTGATATTCAAGATGTCACGTTAAATACTCTGCGGCGGCAAATTGGAATTGTACCGCAGGAAACTATTCTTTTTTCGGGTACGATCGCTCAAAATATCGCTTTCGGTCAATCTTATTATGAACTGAAAGATGTGCAAAAAGCTGCGGAGATTGCTAACGCTCATCAATTCATTAGTCAGTTTCCTGACGGCTATCAAACTTGGGTGGGAGAAAGGGGTGTAAATTTATCTGGGGGACAAAAACAAAGAATTGCGATCGCCCGTGCAGTTCTGCTTGATCCCAGAATATTGATTTTGGATGAAGCGACATCGGCGCTGGATTCGGAATCCGAAGGTTTAGTACAAGAAGCGCTGGAAAGATTGATGCGCGATCGCACGGTGTTTATTATCGCGCACCGCTTGGCTACTGTGCGGAGAGCCGATCGCATTTTAGTTTTGGAAAAAGGCAGAATTGTGGAATCGGGGACGCACGAGGAGTTGCTGGAAAAGGGATCTCGCTATGCTGGCTATTACGCTCAACAGTTTAGTCAGTAGGCTACGTTAGAAACCGGGTTTTTGGCCGTTTCTGCGGGCCTCAACCAAGTATTTTGGAAAAAACCCGGTTTCTGACCACCCGTGCATCCAGGACTATTCTTTTCGGAGTGCGATGGCACCCCCAACTAAGCTAAATAGGCGTTATTTTTCCGAACCTACTTCCGTTATTTTTAGACTCAAAACAGCCGAAAACCTTGTAAATTCGTGAAAGATCCCTCAAATTAGGGGCTAAATGCTCAAATTAACTTCCGCTATTTTCCGAAACTGATTCCCTTATTTTGAAACAAGCAGCGATCCACTCTTCAGCTAGTGCGTAACTGCGGACTCTTGACCCAGAACCTGCTAAAACTGGATGGATCAAACTACCTTCAGTCCACTCAAGCAGCCATTCGCGGGCCGTCTTGTCCGAAATCCCAAACCAGGATGCAACATCTGAAACGTCGATCGCAAAAGGATTTTCCACTCCATCCAAAACCCTTGCCAAAAGTCGGGTGAGGAGTAATCCCTAGGACGGGCTTTTCTTAGACATTTCCGTGATAAATTAGACAATTGGTGTATACGGGAATAATTCACCTAACCAAACCCAGATATGTCCAAATATGTACCACCAAGAATCGCTATTCAACGACTCGGAGTATGTTCAAAAACACGCTTAACGGTGGGAGAAAGAAGGGAAAATCAAAGCGTACAGAACACCATCAGGACAGCGACGATACGACGGAGACTCAGTTGTCAATATTCCATCTACTAAACCAACCATCCTCTACGCCAGAGTTAGCAGTCGAAGTCAAAAAGCCGA
>NZ_JAUBOZ010000219.1:0-3262 GCF_036700475.1 Microcoleus sp. T2B6
GCGGACGTTCGCACCGCCATCAGGCGAAAATTATTGGCTGCGGCGACGCTCACGCCGCTTAACACCGACGTTAGGCAGCAAACCAGGCAATGCCGCACTTCAAGGTAACTCTTTCAGGACAGGGCATCGATCTGCCTCTCGGAAGCACGTCGTCTGTAGGCTTCTTCACAACCCGGCTTGTCCGCGCCGCCGACTTGGCGAGCGCTGAGGATCTCGCGAGAGAGTTGGTTTTGTCGGACTGGCGGACAGGCGGCCCCTACGCCGAGAGCAATCGCGGTGCACTCCCCACCTTGGCAATTGAGCAGTCGTTCGCAGTCGGCTGGGTCGCTGGCACATTCGGTCGCAGGCCATCCGGCTACACGTTCTATCGGCAAGACGACTAAACTGCTGCCTAACAGTTCGCTCAAGCGGACCAATCAATCGCTTCGCGATTGATGTGGCCGCTTAGCTCCAGCGTTAGGCGCTCCATGTCCACGAAATCCGTCGCAATGATGTTTGAGTACTTCAAGACCTGCGCGGATGGCGTCAATGGCTTGGTTCTTTCCGAGCCCAATCTGGATTCGTTTGGTAGCACCGCCGTTCGCGTGGCAAGCCGACAAGCCCAGCTCAAGTTGGCGTGGAGCGGGGAACAAGAGCGATTGTCCCTGCACATCACCCACGGTCCAGACGACGCCCCGTGCTCAGCTGGTTGGCTAGAGCTTGCCTCCGCTTCTTGTCCAGAAGGGAAACTTGCTGAGGCAATCAACGAGGCAGGGGATTTCTCAGACTCTATCGTTTACGGTTTTGAGCTCATGTTTCACAACAGCTCACAAGGTGGCGCTTAAGCGACATGCTTTTGCGCCTAACAAATCGCTCAAGCGGACAGATCAATCGCTTCGCGATTGATGCTGCCGCTTAGCTCCAGCGTTAGGTGGTCGGCATGGATGCAGCTTTCTTCGTTCTCGGGACATCGTTCGCGCTGCACCTCGGGGCGGTCGCAATCCTGCGTATGCAGGCGTCAGGTGACGAGCAACTTTCGTCCGAGCTATTCGCGCTCCCTATCGCCGCCCACCATACGCAACAGGCAATTCGGTTGCTGTCGCTTTCCCACTGCCTCCCGTGGCGGCCTACTCCGGCGTCAGTTGTCGCTGCGCCGGTGTCTGTGTGGGCAACCTTCATGGTTGCACGCTGGTCTGCTGTATTTCTCTTCCTCGGCGCGTGCAGTTTCTTCGCCATCCCGTTTTTGAATGTGTAGGGCCGCGCCGGTGCTAGAGTTCCACCTAACTACTCGCTCAAGCGGACCAATCAATCGCTTCGCGATTGATGTGGCCGCTTAGCTCACGCGTTAGGCCATGCAGAACTCGCCACTTCTCGACTCAGTGCTTAATCCCGGAGTCATCGCTTTGTGCATGAGCGTTGGCTTCGTCTACTGCGTGCTTGTCGTTGTTGCTGCGTTGTTCCAACCAAAACTGCTTTCTGGCTCGGCATTTCAGGTTCACCTCCGTTTGCCATGGGCATCGCGGCCAATGGGTCGTTTCGGTTCCCTTCTGGTCGGTGCGCTTATGGCCTTTGTCTTTGGCAGAGTCCTATACACAAAGGTCATTCCCGAGTTTCTTGCGTGGTGGTAAGTGCGGCATCCTGCGTGCATCATTTGGCCTAACATTTCGCTCAAGCGGACCAATCAATCGCTTCGCGATTGATGTGGCCGCTTAGCTCCAGCGTTAGGGGCACACGGATGAACCTTCTTCGCAAGATGCGTGATCGGTTCGCGCAGTCAACTAAACCTGCGTGGGACACGATCTGTGTGACGGACTCGGGCTTTGTTTCAGGAGACGCGTCCGTAGCTTGGGGGTCGCTCACCAAGATCGCGGCATTCAAGAAGGACTCCGTCACCTTCGACGACGTTTGGTTTGAGTTCTCAGTTGGGCCAAACAAGGTGTTGGTGTGCGAGGAGCAGCCTGGCTTTGCCGAGCTTCTTGCCGGGATCAAAGCACGGTTCCCGTCCGTCGACGGTTGGGAGCAAAAGGTGGTCCAGCCAGCGTTTGCCGAGAACTACACGGTGCTTTATGTTGGCCCCTAACTACTCACTCAAGCGGACCAATCAATCGCTTCGCGATTGATGTGGCCGCTTAGTTCAGGCGTTAGGTGCACAACTTGGAGGTCCTCGTATGTCTGGAAGTGATGTGATCAAGATTTCCGCGGCGCTGCGCGGAGAGGGAAAGTTTCGCGAAGCTATCGATACGGTCAAGGCTCAGCTTGGAACCATTTCCGAGGATGCGCGCTTGAACGCCAACCTCGAAATCTTCTACGCAGCAAAAGAGGCAGGATTCACGGATGAGGCTTGCGAGTACGCTAAGAAAGTGCTCGCAGATGATCCGGATGTTCCAAGCCCGAAGGAGTTCTTGGCGTCGCGCGGCATTGGCACCTAACTACTCGCTCAAGCGGACCAATCAATCGCTTCGCGATTGATGTGGCCGCTTAGCTCCAGCGTTAGGCACATGCGGCGCATCCTGATCTCGGCAATCGCGATACTTCTCGTTGCTTGCTCCGGAGTCTCCGAGCAGGAGGCGCGCACGATTGCTTATGAGCGTCTCATGTCGCTAGATTCAGGCCCGGCACTTCGGGGCGAGGCCCTCTTGAGCGGCCTTAGTCTCGATTCAAACTCGGATGGCACTTACCTTTTCACCATCAAGGATCACGGCACTGAGATGTGGTGGGCAGTCACCGTACTGCCCAATGGCAGTTCAGAGCTTTCGAGGATGCCTCTTGATGAGCAAGACTAAGTGCCTAACTACTCGCTCAAGCGGACCAATCAATCGCTTCGCGATTGATGTGGCCGCTTAGCTCAGACGTTAGGCCCTATGTCCGCCCATCTATCTCGCGAAGACTATGTCTCGGAGTGCCGGCAAAGGTCGGTAGCCATATGCCTTGGCATTCTCTCAGGGACCACGCACGTACTTGAGGGCTGCCACACGCTTGCGTCACTTAGATTTGAGGTCCAAGTTGCCGACAGCGACGAAGACTTCAATGTTTTCGCAGCAATCTCATCAGAGACTGATGCGCTCCCTGTTGGGGCCGTTCGGACGCATTGGGCGCCCGAAGCGCTTGCGCGCCTCCAGCCTGAGATCGATGCTGCAGTTTCCTGGGCGCTGCCACTCGCGATCCCGGCATGCACGTCGATCGTTCAGCGGTTCGGGCCTAACATTTCGCTCAAGCGGACCAATCAATCGCTTCGCGATTGATGTGGCCGCTTAGCTCCAGCGTTAGGCGGTTGGTTCTACGG
>NZ_JAUBOZ010000059.1:0-47741 GCF_036700475.1 Microcoleus sp. T2B6
ACTAATTATGAAATGGAACCGAAAAATAAAAAATAAAGGTAACTTAGTTAATGCAGTTTAGATGTTTGACAGCTTATAACATTTTCTAAAGTGAGTGGGTGGGCGATGGGGAAATGGGGTCGTTGTATGATTTTTGGAGTAGAGGTTGGTTCCACTGGACTTGACCTTGCTACATCCGGGCTTGTCAATATTTCTGGCATTTGCGGAGCGTCTGGGGTCAGTCCCGACAGTTCCGAATGACACGGCTTAGATTTTCGCACATTATGTAGATTATACCTGACTAGGAGTCAACAATGGCTAAAGATAAAATTGGTGAAGTTAAAACCCCATCCGGTTCTACATACTATGTTTATTGGGACAAAGGTACTGGCGAAGTATATGTTGGCAGTGAGTCTGCTGGTAAAGCCGATTCCAAGGGTGAGGCTTTGCGTAAAGCTGACTACTACGCAACTACGCTTAAAAAATTGAAGGATTGATTGAAAAAAGTTGCGCTCGCTTCTTCTAATCTACTATGGGGTAGTGGGGAGGATAGAAGAGGGATTAATAAGGTCGATTGGTTCCCTGAAAAAAGGAAAAATTCCTATTAATTGCCTACAGAGATTATTTGCTAGTAACTACATAAGTAATTTGGGAGGATGTCAGTATGAAATTATCCATAGATCGTCAAGAAAAAAAAGGTTTTTTTGGCGGAACTTACTACGAATCTTATATTCAATTGATTTTGACTGAAGAAGAGGAAAAAATTGCAAAAAAAATGGGTTTGATGAGCGTAAACATTTTTCATTGGGAGGCGTCTCAACAAGATCAACAGCTACTTCTTACATTGAAAGACACTGATAGTAAGGTTCGTCTAAGCTTTAAAGAGTTAACTAAGGGTATCACAGCAAAAAGTATGGGCGAAATGGATCTCAACCGTCTAGCTTTTACTGAAGATAGGATGCGGGCCAAGTGCAAGGAAATTAAAGTGGGGATGGACAATTATATTTCACAAAAAAATGCAGTGGGCAAGGGAAAATATGAAGAAGAATTTTAGAAATACATAGAGTGTCTAGCTAATTAGATGCCTAGCAAAGGAATTAAAAGTTAGTAAAATAGGGAAAAAAAACATGGAAACTAGACCTGTACAAATGTCAGATATTCGAGTCCCTAATAGAAGCGAACTCAATGAGGGAAAAATAAGGTCAATAGAAAATTCTCCTGACTCTATCTCAAGTCTGCTCCACTCCAAGACAGATCCTATAGCCCTGCATAAGGGTAAACCTCCTTACGAAGTTTATAGTGGAAGACACAGAGTTTATGTAGCTTTTCAGAATGGAATTAAGCTAATTCCAGCAGTTTTTACTTAATCAGCGATCGCCCTTTTCTTCCCAAAGTGCGATCGCCCTTTGCTTTCCAACACCAACCTAATTAATACCCTATCTAAGGGGTTTTCTAAACCGATATCCATCAGGTTCTACAACCACAAATGCCCCTTTTAGTTCTACTTCAGAGTAATTTTCTATAACTGCTGCTAGTTCCTTATGAACTTCATTCAGCATTTTAGGTAAGACTCGAAGGTAAATCACACCTGTTCCGATCGCCCTCACAAAAACAAGATTTCCGTAATCTCTGTCTCGCGTAACCAGGATGCGATTTTCTGCTTGCGCTACTCTCAGTATTTCTTCATCACTTGCTTGCGCTAGACCCATTTGAGCGACAACAATTACATCATGTCCTGCATCAATCAAAAACTTTGTGGTGACAGCATGCACATCTTGATCGATCAGAAATTTCATAATTTAAGCTAATGCCAAATGCACATCTTCCGCCGCCACCAGTGCGATCGCATAACGCAAGCACGCCCGAATATCATCCATTTCCAGATCGGGATAGTAGTCTCGGATAATTTCTCCAAAAGAAAGCCCTTCATTTAGTAATTCGAGAACGCTCTGTACAGTAATGCGCGTACCCATTATGCAAGGCTTACCGAAGTGAATTTGAGGGTTGACGGAGATTCTGTCCATTTTGACCACAGAGCTATATGTCTCTTCTATTTTAAGTCATCAGGTAGGCGATCGCAACCTGTATTTTTTCACCAGTGGCATTATTTTCCTATCAGCCGATCGTACTCTGCGTGAGTACCAATCCAAAACCACAAAATACCTGTTTCAATTTCAACACCCAACGCCCGATAAGCCTGTCCAGCGCTTACAGACCAATACTTACCAACCTTCTTAAAATGCAAAGAAGGATGAGACGGATCGGCCTTCAGCAACTCATAACACTGATCTGCTGTAGCTTGTACATTTGATGACCAAGCATTGTAACACTCCCAAAACTTTCTCCTTCGTATAGTGCATTAAATCGCTCGATAATTACCACTCTCACAATCTGCGATCGCCTCTGCTGCTAAAGCATCTAGTTTACCCTCAGCAATATCTTTCTCTAACTGAACATCCCATCGTTGGTAATCCAAATTTAGAAACCACTCTAACAACTCTCCAATCTTGTTGGGCGGAAGTTGGAGAATCGCATTTTCTATCTGTTCAATAGTCAACATAGGCTATCTTAACTTACACTAAAGTTCGTTGATTTTTTTGCTGGTTATTTATTATATCTCAATTCGGGATTCGGGGAAAAGCGATCGCCCTTATTTTCCCAAAGTGCGATCAATCGCCCCTACTTTCTTATTTAGTTGAGCAGTTGGATTATCTCCCCATCGCGCTGATTTGGTAGCTAGAATATACTATTCGTTATTAGTAGGTGGTAAAAATGAGTACCAATGAAGACTTGTTTCGTAGAGCAGAATTAAATTATAAAAATAAAAATTATCAAGCAGCTATTGAAGACTATACCCGATTCTTGCAACTAAACCCCAATGAATCCAAAGCTTACTGGCAGAGAGGTGTTGTCTGGGTAGATTTGGGAAACAATCAAGAAGCTATTAAAGATTACACTCAATTTTTAAAATTTCGACCTGATGTGGTTGACGTGTATGTAGCCCGTGCCGCTATTTTCAAAGATGCGGGTAACTTACAAAGAGCAATAGATGATTGCACTCACGCTCTATCTGTGGGTAGTGATTGGGATCATATAGCATACAGTTTAAGAGGCGATTGTTATGGTGTATTAGAAAACTATCAGGCTGCGCTTCAAGATTATAACCAAAGCATTCGTTTAGATCCTGAAGAAATTGAAAACTATCAAAAAAGAGGCTTTATTCACCAAGAACTCAAAAATTACCATGAAGCGATTGAAGATTTAACTAAAGTATTGGGTCGCAATTCTGAAAATTCAGAAGTAGTTCACTGTTATCATCTTCGCGCTGGATGCCATCAAGGGCTTGGCAATTGGGCGGAAGCAATTAGGGATTTTACAGAGGTAATCCGTAGAGATCCTACTTACTATAGAGCTTACATTGGACGAGGTGGAGCTTATGGGTTCTTGAATGATAGGGAAAGTGCAGCTTCAGACTTGGATACAGCACTTAGATTATCCCAGGCTCAGGGAGATACTGATGCATACCAGAGCGCTATGATGGTGATTAAATTACTGGGGATTACGAAAAAAAGTAGTGACAGCAATATCAGTGATAATACGCCAAGCCCCGTTCCAGTGCTGCACGTAGTCGCGGCGATTTTGTTTCCCCCGCTGGGCGTATTTTTGACGGTTGGGCTTGGCATTCATTTTTGGATCAGCCTGGTGCTCACACTCGTTTTTACCTGGATTCCCGGCATTATCCACGCTGTTTGGCTGGTTTACAATCACGATCGAAGTTAAGCAGTAGGGAAGTACGATCGCCCTTATTTCCCCAAAGCGCGATCGCCCTTATCTTTCCCAAAGTACGATCGCCCTTTTTTCCCAAAGTGCGATCGCCCCTCTCTTCCCATCCAAAAATACTCCCTCAACTTCTCAAATTCTCCAACACTAAAACCGTTAACCCCGGTAAAGAAGGCAACCGCGCATCATTTGTCAAGAAAAACGAAGCACCCTCACGGATAGCTGTAGCCATTTGAATGGAATCGGGCGATCGCAAATTGTAAGTTGCTCTCAGTTGTGCCGCTGTTTCAGCAATATCTGGAGTTAATTCAACAACAGTTAAACTTTCTTGATTCATCAATATTTCACGATATTCTTGAGCCAAGGCAGTATTTTTCTGTCGCAGGGGATGAACTAGCACTTCTACGAGCGTTACTGTTGATGTCACTATCCTAAAATCACCGCGATTAAACGATTTAAAGAAAAGCAGCATCATCTCTAGATATTTTGGATTTTGCTCCATAAAGTAAATCAGAGGCGCAGTATCCAATCCGACAACTTGTCCCTGTAACTGAGCTATCCATTCCATGAATCTCTTTCCCGATCGACATATTCTTGAGCATCAATCCCATGCCAAATTTCCTTACCCAAACCTGATAATTCTAAAATACTGCGCTTCGGCTTAGGAATCACCCGTTGACGAATATGTGCAAACAATTCAGAGATGAGTCGCATTTGCTCATCTGGTGCAAGTTTGAGAACCTGAGTCAGTACCGTGCTGTAAGTAGACATAGACTCTTCATTAAGATTTTTGGGCTGATTGTCATTATAGCAATTTAGGAGCTAGGCAAATACGATCGCCCTTATCTTCCCCAAGTACGATCGCCCTTATTTCCCCAAGTACGATCGCCCTTATTCCCCCAAGTGCGATCGCCCTTATCTTCCCCAAGTACGATCGCCCTTATTTCCCCAAAGCGCGATCGCCCTTATTTCCCCAAAGCGCGATCGCCCTTTGCTTTCCTACACCAACCTAATTAATACCCTATCTAAGCGGTTTTCTAAACCGATATCCATCAGGTTCTACAACCACAAATGCCCCTTTTAGTTCTGCTTCAGAGTAATTTTCTATAACTCCTGCTAGTTCCTTATGAACTTCATTCACCATTTTAGGTAAGACTCGAAGGTAAATCACACCTGTTCCGATCGCCCTCACAAAAACAAGATTTCCGTAATCTCTGTCTCGCGTAACCAGGATGCGATTTTCTGCTTGCGCTACTCTCAGTATTTCTTCATCACTTGCTTGCGCTAGACCCATTTGAGCGACCACAATTACATCATGTCCTGCATCAATCAAAAACTTTGTGGTGACAGCATACACATCTTGATCAATCAGAAATTTCATAATTTAAGCTAATGCCAAATGCACATCTTCAGCCGCCACCAGTGCGATCGCATAACGCAAGCACGCCCGAATATCATCCATTTCCAGATCGGGATAGTAGTCTCGGATAATTTCTCCAAAAGAAAGCCCTTCATTTAGTAATTCGAGAACGCTCTGTACAGTAATGCGCGTACCCATTATGCAAGGCTTACCGAAGTGAATTTGAGGGTTGACGGAGATTCTGTCCATTTTGACCACGCAGCTCTATGTCTCTTCTATTTTAAGTCATCAGGTAGGCGATCGCAACCTGTATTTTTTCACCACCGGCATTATTTTCCTATCAGCCGATCGTACTCTGCGTGAGTACCAATCCAAAACCACAAAATACCTGTTTCAATTTCAACACCCAACGCCCGATAAGCCTGTCCAGCGCTTACAGACCAATACTTACCAACCTTCTTAAAATGCAAAGAAGGATGAGACGGATCGGCCTTCAGCAACTCATAACACTGATCTGCAGTAGCTTGTACATTTGATGACCAAGCATTGTAACACTCCCAAAACTTTCTCCTTCGTATAGTGCATTAAATCGCTCGATAATTACCACTCTCACAATCTGCGATCGCCTCTGCAGCTAAAGCATCTAGTTTACCCTCAGCAATATCTTTCTCTAACTGAACATCCCATCGTTGGTAATCCAAATTTAGAAACCACTCTAACAACTCTCCAATCTTGTTGGGCGGAAGTTGGAGAATCGCATTTTCTATCTGTTCAATAGTCAACATAGGCTATCTTAACTTACACTAAAGTTCGTTGATTTTTTTGCTGGTTATTTATTATATCTCAATTCGGGATTCGGGGAAAAGCGATCGCCCTTATCTTCCCCAAAGTACGATCGCCCCTTCTTTTACCTAATCAAATGGATTCAATATAGTTAACCCATTAACACGCTTAAAATCCTTAGCATTGCGAGTCACCAAAACACATCCCTCAACTAAAGCACAGGCGGCAATTACACCATCACCTAGTTTTAAGCGATAATCTCGGCGAATATGGGCTGCACTATCTAACACTGATTCTGTCAATGATACGCACTTAAGAAGCCTCAAAAATTCTCGCATCTCATTCGCTTGTTCTTCTGTCAATGCCGGGTAACAAAGTAACTCCACCCAACTAATCGGAGAGTAAAATGCCTCTGCATCTCCAGCTTCAATCTCATCAAATATAGGCTGAACCTCCGGCTCGTCATAGAAGTAGTAAATCAGAATGTTGGTATCGAGAAGATATTTATTAATCATCCCATTCTTCTCTAAGTTGCAACTGGAATTCCAAAGCATCCACACGATACGGCAAAAAACCTCGCCATCTCTTTAAATTTTTCCTGGGCAATCTTTCACTGCTACTCTGAGTCTGGGTTGTTACCCGATCGCGCATCAAAGCTGACAATACTTCTAAAAGCTGCTGTTGCTCGTCAGGAGTAAGATTTTGAGCCTGACTCAGTACCTCGCTATAAGTAGACATAGGCTTTATGTTGAGATTTTTGGGCTGATTGTCATTATAGCAATTTAGGATCGAGGGAAGTGCGATAGCCCTGATTTTCCCAAAGTACGATCGCCCTTTTCTTCCTAAAGTACGATCGCCCTTATTTTCCCAAAGTCCGATCGCACTTCAGTTAATCATAAATTTCTCTCCGGTGTCCAATCTGGTGAATAGTAATCACCTTTAAATCATCATCAAAAGAATAAATTACCCGATAATCACCCACTCTTAACTTAAAGAAACCTGCCAGATTAGCCGACAACGGCATAGGAGTAATTTGTTCAAAATTTTCCGCCAACCAATTGATTTTATTACCTATACGCTCCTGCACAGCCTGAGTCAATCTTTCTTGGTTAACCAGAGCTTCTGCAGTCAACTCAACCGAATAGCTCATTACTATTTTATGCCGAGTTTTTGATAAACTTCCCCAGGTTCGACGCTACTTTTTCCTGCTTGTTTGCGCTTCGTTGACTCTAACAATTTCTGCTTGACTTCTTCCTTAACTTCTAAACCTGCATCAGGATCGCCCAAATATTCTTCTAAACACTGTTCCACGGTATGCCGAATTAAGTCCCGCAATTGGTCAACTGTCATGTCTTTGACTTGCATCTTAATCTCCTAGTCTGTGGGATTATCAATAATAAATAATAGCAACTTTAGTACGGTTGTATCTGTAACTTAGCTATCCATTTTTAGAGTAATTTTCTCTAACTCCTGCTAGTTCCTTAACTTTGATGATAACAGGACGGGTTCCTCCTTGTTCAGAACCCTCAACAAATTCAAGTCTAGCATCATAGACTTCTCCCCGGTTCATACAGGAGATTCTCCCAATTGCAGCGCTTCCCAACTCGCTACCGCAAACTCAGCCTCGATCTGTAGCACTTGAGCTTGATACTCTGGATCTTGTACCATTTCAATCAGTCCTGCATCAATTTCCGATCGTTTACCCTGAGTTTGGGTTGTTACCCGATCGCGCATCAAAGCTGACAATACTTCTAAAAGCTGCTGTTGCTCGTCAGGAGTAAGATTTTGAGCCTGACTCAGTACCTCGCTATAAGTAGACATAGGCTTTATGTTGAGATTTTTTGGCTGATTGTTATTATAGCAATTTAGGATCGAGGGAAGTGCGATCGCCCTTTTCTTCCCCAAAGAAAGTGCGAGCCCCCTTATTTGTAAACATCCCCCCTAGAATTAATCGCAGTCACAACATATACTTGATTTTCCCTGTCTTCTACAAAAAGTATCCGATATTTACCCACTCGCAGCCTTAATTCAGGACGACCTTTAAGTTGCTTAATGTCAAGCCCTCTATCGTCACTTACTAAAGTATCTAAAGCCTTGACAATTCGTACTTGGTCATCCGGTTGCATTCGCGATAAATAGCGTTCTGCTGCTTTCAGGAGAATGTAGTCACTCAATTTTTTTCTCCAAATAGCTTCACTTTGAGTTCTTGGGAGGATATCCCCCGATCGCGACCAGCTTGGTAATCTTGCCAAGCAGCCTCGCTCTCTGCTATTTCTTCTGCTGAAATTACTTCATCATCTTCGGCAACTTCTTCCCGTAACTGAATCATCTTTTTCAATTCTTCTAATAACCGCAGTTTGTCTGCAAGCGTGAGGCTTTTAACTTGATTCAGTACCTTGCTATAAGTAAACATAGATTTGGTTGTAAGAGTTTTTGCTTGCTCTCTATTATATCTCCATTTAAAATTATGGGAAAAGCGATCGCCCTTTTATTCCCAAAGTTCGATCGCTCTTATACTATCTTGCACAATTTGTTAGCTGTTGCGAATTCACCTCAAAGGATCTCGCAAACTCCGCTTGCGGCAGCAATCTTTTGATAATCCGCAAGTGTTCCTCGGCGTCGTTTCGGCGGCGAAAACGCGCCACAGTCAGGCGTTGCAGGTTGGGCAGGTGGCGGTAAATCACCCACGGGTAAAGTTGTTGTTTGTAGTTCATCCTAGTTCTGCAATAGATTGCGGACAAAATGAGACACTAGAAAGGCAGGGCTGATTTCCCGTACTCTGCCCTTTTGCTGTCTATATAGACATAGTGTCTGGACAAAGTTGTTTTGTCAAGTAGTCTAGACACTATGTCACATTTTGTAATGATTAAGCGAAGACAACCTCAAGAAGAAGCTGGCGAATCACCGCTGAAAAAACTCAGAGATGAGTTAGGAATGTCCCAAGAAGAATTTGCTCGGCAAATTGGGACATCGGTACGCACTGTGAGTCGCTGGGAAGCCGGAGATAACGTGCCGACATTCACAATTGCCCAGATGAAAGCTTTGGCAAATTTTTTGCGATCGCGCGGGTTAACTCTTGATGACTTGCCCGATCGCTTTGGCCCGCCTGAGTGAGTATCCGATCGCCCTTTATGCTATCTTATAAGTATATACGCTTTGTATATACATTTTTAGGTACTTTGAATATGACTATCTCGCGCAAACGACTTGAAAAATTAGAAAATATTCCAGAATCTGCGATCAATACCTCTGATATTCCTGAATTAGATGCGAATTTTTGGGCAAAAGCAACACTCGTAACACCACTGACAAAACAAGCTATTTCTTTAAGAGTTGATAGCGATGTATTAGATTGGTTTAAAAGCCAAGGAAAAGGTTATCAATCTCTAATGAACGCTGTGCTGCGCTCTTATGTTGAACATCATGTAAAAAGCAGTGAATAAATAAATGTGCGATCGCGCTTTTATTCCCAAAGTTCGATCGCCCATTTTTCTTAAGCCTCAAACGGGTTAATCAGTGTGAGTTCAGCAATCCACAGAAAATCCCCTATATTTCTTGTTACTAAAGTTCTGTCATATACCAAAGCTGTTGCCGCAATAATAGCATCCCCAAGTGTCATGCTCCTTATCTCTCGCAACAGCACTGCGCGATCGAGTACAGTGTTAGAAATTGGTACAACCTCCACCACACCAAAGAATTCCTCAAAGTACAATCTATACTCTTCAGTTAGCCGATGATAACCCAAGACTTCAAGGTAACTTATTGCCGACACAATTATGTCATTTTCGCCAATAAAATGCCTAATCTGCGAGTTTTCTGGCTGGGAAGCGTAGATAATAATATTACTGTCTAGCAACATTCATTATTCATCCCTACCTGGAAGTGGACGGTCTTGACGCAAATCTCGCTGCCATTCCACTGGATCGCTAATCTCAGCAAAGACATTATTTGCTGCAATTTTTTCCAATACTTCAACTATTCTCTGACGGCGAAACTCCGCACTTAAAGTCGATCTATCTTCTTGTAAAGTAACGTAAACTCTGACAGGTCGATCGCCCTGTGTTGGAACCTCATTAACCCATTCTAAAATGTTTCCCTTCAATATAGCCTCAAATATTCGCTGCATAGCTAATATCAACTATTCTTTATTTTCACTATTATAACAATTTTGATCATCAAAGCTAAGAACGACTGAATAAAACTTTAGACTTTCATCAGTATTTTCGTTTGAGTTCTCAACTGAAGTCACCTTACCTGCAGCTACATCTTTTTGGGCTTTATTAAATACTTCAATAAAACCGGGAATTTTTAATAATTCCACCGTAGCTTCATTGCTTTCACGTTCTGCTAAATAAGCTAAGAAATCAGCCACAACGATCAGCCGTTCAGGAGATAAGCGATCTATGGATTGCTTAAGATTCTGGCGAAGTTCTTGAGTTTTCATAGTTCATAGCTATTGAAAATTATTAGAGCTGGCTGTTTTATTATACCAGATAATCTGAAATTTTGCTCCTGCGGCCCCGATGTTGCCTGCATGGCGATCGCCCCGATATTGCCTGCAGTGCGATCGCCCTGAACTTCCTCTGCATGGAAATTTAGTTTTGAGGACGGTTGCCAGTAACTTTAATGTGATCACCTACGCTTCAAGCTCAGCACGCTGAGAAAAAAGCTCGACAAAACCATCTGCAAACCGACAGTCAGGCAAGTGAGCGAGGGAATAACCAAACGCAGAGTTTTAGAAGGGTCGAGAGTACCAAAAGCCGTTTCGCTCCAGATAGTTAATGACAAGAACGAGCCAACTATTCCGATTAATATCAGCGTGACTCCGACAATCAATCCTGTCTCTAGGGTGACATAGCGAAATATTTTGTTGACTTTGGGGTCTTCCGGCAGGAATTTCTCGCTGATGGCGAAAATTTTGGTGAAAAAAGCGAAAGTTACTGCTTGAAAACCGATGATAATTGCGATCGCACCATAAAGCAACGTGTGTACATCAAAGCTGATACTCCCAATCTTTTGAGTACCGGGTAACAGCCAAACCACGATAATTATGCCCCCAATCATCAGCGCAGTACCCGGATACAAAAACAGCCACCGAGGACTGTAAAGCAGCAAAAATCGCAGGTGCCGCCAGCCATCTCGCCAAGTTCGCAAGTGCGGCGGACGGCTGCGCCCGTCGGGAGAAAGTACGGTTGAGATTTCAGTTATCCGCAGCTTGTATACAGAGGCCTTGACTACCATTTCGCTAGCAAATTCCATCCCCGTTGTTTGCAAGTCGAGTTTCAAAATTGAGTCTCTCCTAAAACCCCTGAGTCCGCAGTGAAAATCGCCGACGGGACTTGCAAAAAATAGCCGCCCAACCCATGTCAGCACCGGATTTCCTAAATATTTGTGCAGCGGCGGCATTGCACCCGGTTTGATGCCCCCTTGAAAGCGGTTTCCCATCACTAAGTCGAAACCTTCTCGCAATTTGTTGACAAAAGCGCCGAGGTTGGAAAAATTGTAGCTGTCGTCAGCATCGCCCATGATAATATAAACTCCGCGGGCTGCGATGATTCCTCCCATCAGAGCGCTGCCTTAGCCTTTAGCTGCTACGGGCAGAACTCTCGCTCCCATTCTGGTAGCGATATCTTGAGAACCGTCAGTGCTGCCGTTGTCTGCTATGATGATCTCGCCGGCAATATCAAGTTCGCGCAGGAACTTCTGTGCCTTCTCGATGCAGATTTCTAAAGTTTCTGCTTCGTTCAGACAAGGCATGAGTATCGATAGTTCTAGAGTATATTCTCCGGTTGGGTTGGTCGGCTCTGCCATATATGGGTTCCACTCTCGATCGCGATCGACCATACTTGATTTTCCTGTATCTCTGCTAAAAATATTAGTGGTGAATAAAACCTAGCAAAACTTAATTAAAGTTTTTCCGGTTTTGGGAACGGCAATTTTTGATTGTACTATAGGTTAATAAACTTATGAATAGAAGCGTGTTTTTGTTATTGCTGGCTGCAATATTGTGCGGCGTCGCCGGTCAATTCAGTCTGAAGGCAGGAGCTAAAATATTAGGGCCCATTGGCGCTGCTAATTTAATAGAAAAAATTATAGCAATGGCTACTGAGCCTTTGATAGTAAGTGGTCTTTCTTTGTATGCAATTTCTTCGATCGGCTTTATTGTAGTTTTGTCGCGGGCACACCTTAGCATAGTCTCACCTTTACTGTCAATTAGTTACTTGTTTACTGTTTTAGGTGGCAAACTGATATTTCACGAGCCTTTGCCGCCGCTGCGGTTGGTAGGCGTGGGGCTAATTATGACAGGAGTAATTTTTGTACTCAGAGGTCAAGCTGGGGGAGTGACTGGAGGGAACTAATACGATTTTAGATTTTAGATTTTAGATTTTAGATTGACGATTGAAGATTGAAGAATTTTAAATTAAGTCCACAGGTGAATATCATGAATATTTAACTGAGGTCTAAAATTTTTACTCGCAAGTTAAGTCAGGGTTTCTATCGGTTGTGGGGCGGTGGAAAGGGTGTATGTGAGTTTTTTTTCCTAAAATGATGCTGCTGTATGTCTAATATTTATGAGCCTGTGAATCCCAATCAATTATTGAGCTATCGCACCGCAGTTATTGCTACCATGCACCAAAAAGAACGGGTAATGGCTCCCATTTTGGAACGAGAATTGGGCGTAAATATCCTAGTACCTGCGGCGCTTGACACTGACGCATTCGGCACCTTCACCAGAGAAGTTAAACGCTTAGGAACACAAATAGAAGCGGCTCGCCATAAAGCACAAAAAGCCCTAGAAATTGCGGGCGAAACTCTTGCCTTTGCCAGCGAAGGTTTTTTCGGCCCTCACCCAATGATGCCGTATCTGCCAGCTAACAGAGAAATCGTAATTTTATTAGATCGAACCAACAATCTAGAACTAATCGGTGACTCTTTCTCCGTGGAAACTAACTACAGTCACCAGTTAGTTTCCAGTATACAAGAAGCAGATGATTTTGCTAAAAAAGCGGGATTTCCCGATCACGCACTGGTGGTTATAGTTGGCGATGCTGCCCTCGGTAACGGCGAAATTGTCAAGGGAATTAGGACAGAAAAACAACTTTTTGACGCTGTTACAGCAGGCTTAAAAAAATCGTCAACCGGCCGAGTTCACATCGAAACAGATATGCGGGCGATGTACAATCCAACTCGGATGAAAAACATCGAAAATGCAACTCTCGATTTAGTTAAAAAATTTAAGCAATTCTGCCCGGAGTGCGGTTGGCCGGGATTCGATATTGCTGAGACGAAAATCGGATTGCCCTGCGGACTTTGCTATTTTCCGACTCAGCTAGTGCGATCGGCAATCTATAAATGCAAAAACTGCGGTTATACTAAAGAAAAACTATTTCCCGACGGTCGAGACACTGCCGATCCTTCCCTGTGTCAATATTGCAACCCTTAGAAAAATAATTGGCTAAACTTAGTAAAATTTGCAACAATATTATTGATAGTTCCCTAATAAAAATCACTAATGATAGCCGTAGAAACAGAACGCAACTGGAAACCCGTTATTAAAGAATTCGAGGCTGTAGTTGGCAAAAATGGCGTCGTGCAGCGCCGCGAAGAATTGATTGTCTACGAGTGCGACGGACTCGCCAGCTACCGCCAGCGCCCCGCCCTGGTGGTATTGCCTCGAACTACCGAGGAAGTGGCGCAAGTGGTCAAAATATGCGATCGCAACTCAATTCCCTGGGTGGCTAGAGGCGCAGGCACCGGCCTTTCCGGCGGCGCTTTGCCTGTAGAAAACTGCGTGCTGATTGTCACTGCCCTGATGCGAAAAATCCTGAAAGTAGACTTAGAAAATCAGCAAGTAGTCGTGCAACCGGGAGTAATTAATAACTGGGTAACGCAAGCAGTTAGCGGCGCCGGTTTCTACTACGCCCCCGATCCTTCCAGTCAAATTATTTGTTCGATTGGCGGCAACGTTGCCGAAAATTCTGGCGGGGTTCACTGCCTCAAATACGGAGTCACAACGAATCACGTTTTAGGACTAAAATTGGTACTTCCCGACGGTTCAATTGTCGATGTCGGTGGCGAAATTCCCGAAATGCCCGGTTACGATTTAACTGGTGTATTTGTCGGTTCCGAAGGCACTTTAGGCATCGCCACAGAAGTTACTTTGCGAATTCTCAAAGCGCCGGAATCGATTTGCGTTCTCCTAGCGGATTTTTCCAGTATAGAAGCAGCGGGCGAATCGGTTTCCGATATTATCAGCGCTGGCATTATTCCCGGCGGCATGGAAATTATGGACAACATCAGCATCAATGCTGTGGAAGATGTGGTGGCAACGGGATGTTATCCCCGCGATGCGGCGGCAATTCTCCTCGTAGAAATCGACGGTTTAGAAGTGGAAGTTGCCACAAACAAACAGCGGATTGCTGATATTTGCAAGCATAACGGAGCACGAAATATCACCACGGCAACTGACCCGGAAACGCGCCTAAAAATTTGGAAAGGGCGGAAAGCTGCTTTTGCGGCGGCGGGTCATCTCAGCCCGGATTATTACGTGCAAGACGGCGTGATTCCACGAACGCAAATGGCTTATGTTTTGAAAGAAATTGAGGGCTTGAGCGAGAAATACGGTTATCGAATTGCTAATGTATTTCATGCGGGAGACGGGAATTTGCACCCGCTGATTCTGTACGATAACTCGGTAAAAGGTGCGCTGGAAAAGGTGGAAGAATTGGGCGGGGAAATTCTCAGGCTTTGCGTGAAAGTTGGGGGAAGTCTTTCGGGGGAACACGGCATCGGCGCTGACAAGAAGTGTTTTATGCCGGATATGTTTTCGGAGGTAGATTTGGAGACGATGCAGTGGGTGCGCCAGGTGTTTAATCCGAAAGGTTTGGCGAATCCTGGGAAGATGTTTCCGACGCCGAAGACTTGCGGGGAAGCGGCGAGGGCTAAGGTTGAAACTTTTAAGAAGTTGGAGGGTGCAGAGGTTTTTTAATTCGCTTTTTATGCGGGTAATGTGAGCCGAAAAACACCCTGAAATTGTTTCTAGAATGGGGAGGCAGAGCCTCTAAGTATGCGTTCCCAGCCAGAGTCTGGGAACGAGAAAAAACGATTTTTCTCGTTTTTTAGGAGTGCGAGCGTCCCGCTCGCTTGCTTGCCTATATATCACGTTGGTAAGGCGCGGATTGCACATTCTGCACTAAGGTGCGATCGGAATTCTGATAGTAAATTCCGTGCCCTTGCCCAATTCCGAAGTACAATTTAATTCGCCTTTGTGTCTTTCTACAATAATTTGATAGCTAATTGACAAACCCATTCCCGTGCCTTTGCCAATGGGTTTGGTAGTAAAAAATGTATCGAATATCTGCTGTTTGACTTGCTCAGGTATTCCCGGCCCGTTGTCGGCAATTTTAATTTCTACAAAATTGCCGACAACTTCCGTACCAATCCTAATCTGGCTGGGAGTTTCTAGCATTTCTTGACAATTTTGCCTACTGTTGGCATCTTCTAAAGCATCGATCGCATTGCTGAGAATATTCATAAAAACTTGATTTATCGGCCCAGCAAAACACTCAACAGTTGGCAATTCTCCGTATTGTTTGACAATTTGAATTGGCGGCTTTTCTCCGCTCCCTTTCAAACGGTGATTGAGAATTAACAGCGTGCTGTCAATACCTTCGTGGAGGTTAACGGGTTTCATCTGTGAATCGTCATGCCGCGAAAAGTTCCGCAGCGACTGCACAATCTGGCAAATCCGCTCGACACCAACGCTCATTGAAGACAGTATTTTAGGTAAATCTTCAGCTAAAAAATCGAGATCATTTTTTTCTCTTGCCTGCTGAATTTCGGCGACGGGATTAGGATAGTGCTGTTGATAAAGTTCGAGGTGGTGAAACAAGTCTTGAGTATAATTTGTGAGATGAGCGAGATTGCCGTAAATGAAGCTGACTGGGTTGTTAATTTCGTGAGCGACCCCGGCAAGTAGCAATCCCAAACTAGACATTTTTTCGCTTTGAACTAATTGGGAATTAGTGGCTTTGAGTTGCTCAAGTGTGGCGGCTAGTTGAGCGGCTTGTTCTCTGCTTTGTGCTTCGGAATTATGCAAGGCTTCTTCGGCTTGTTTGCGCTCAGTGATGTCTCTCTGTACGCCTATAAAATGAGTTAATTTTCCCATTCGATCGCGCACAGGAGATATTGAGAAACAATTCCAGAAAGCGGTTCCGTCTTTGCGGTAATTCTTTAATATTACCTTGCATTCGCTTTCTGTTTGCAAGGCTTGGCGAATTATTTCTACTGCCGCCGGGTCGGTATCGCTTCCGTGCAAAAATCGGCCGTTTTTTCCGATTATTTCCTGTCGCCGATAACCTGTCATGCTTTCAAATGCGGGATTGCAATAAATAATTGGATTTTCGGGGTCAGTGGCGTCAGAAATCGTAACTCCGGTGCTAGTAGCTGCGATAGCTCGATCGTACAACCAAAGCATTTCTTCTGCGCGCTTGCGATCGGTAATGTCCCGCAGCGTAGCTAAATAAGCCATTTCTCCATCCCATTCCGTTTCCACCACCCGCATTTCTACTACAGCATTTGCTTTTTGCTTGCGAATAGCTTCAACTTCTGTTTGCACGACGCGAGTTCCTGGTGCTTCTGTTTTTCCAACTTGGGGAATAATATCCGTCGCCATCTCAATGTCGCAAGCTGAAACTTCTACTACTAAATTGCCAAAAAATGCTTGACCTAAAAGTTCCTCTGCTTTGCAGTTAAACAGCGCTTCTGCTGACGGGTTGGCAAAACAGACAAGTCCTCGCTTGTTAACGATTGCGATGCCGTCGGCATTTTTTTCTATCACATTCCGAAACCGAGATTCGCTAGCTTTCAAATCCTGCTTTAGCTGTTCCATTGCTCGCTCCATCTGCTGCAATTCGCACAAACTAACACTATAAGCTTCGGAAATGTTGGCCTCGGTCGAATTCTGGACTCTTTTTTTGGAAATCTGTTGGTAGCCTGTTCTATTGGCCAGATTGGCAGCAGTTTTTTTATGATTCCTGCTAATATTACTGAGTTTATTTTCGGGCTCGGCTTCTTGAAAAAACATATTTCAACCCTACCAAATTATTTTCTAGATTAAGGTGTTGCGATCGCCCAATTTTCCTAGAATTTTAGGGAGAGAGCAATTTACACCCGATGCTAGCACATTACTTTTAGAATTCATCATAAGACATCGTTAAAATTCAAGAGCGATCGCCCTAGAATTATCTATTAAGTTTTATTAAGTAATTTCAACAACATTGACACTTACGTAGCGACACGAACTGTGAAAGCTGGATAGGGCTGCAATCCCCCTCGCACTCACAAAATAATCAGTTCCACGCGCAAGTCCTAAATATTTAGAAGCCACTGGTCAGTATAAAATATTATATAATTTGGACAAAAAATATGAGCTAAAATAAGCGAACTCATCTTTAATTTGTTAAAAATAATTATAATTAGCCATTACCAAATCATCTCCCTGCCACCAGACTTGGTATAGAATATAACCTGTCTATTTTTGCGATCGCAACTTCAAACCAATGGCACGTCTAGCACTTCTGAGCACATCCAATAAAACCGGACTAATCGACTTAGCGCGCAGTCTAGTAGAAGAATTTGAATTTGACATAATTAGTAGTGGCGGGACAGCAACGGCCCTCAAAGAAGCAGGCATCCCAGTCACCAAAGTTGCGGAATATACTGGTTCCCCCGAAATTTTGGGAGGGCGAGTCAAAACACTTCATCCACGAATCCACGGCGGCATTTTAGCACGCCGCGATGTACCGGAAGACCTTGCAGATTTAACCGCAAATCAAATTCGGGCGATCGATCTAGTTGTAGTCAATTTGTATCCATTTGAAGAGACAATTTCTAAACCCGGAGTTACTCTAGCAGACGCCATTGAGCAGATAGATATCGGCGGGCCGGCGATGCTGAGAGCTTCAGCAAAAAACCACGCTCATTTGACAGTTTTGTGCGACCCAGAACAGTACAATACTTATTTAAAAGAACTGCGGGAAAATGGCGGCGAAGCATCCTTAGAGTTTCGGCAAAGATGTGCGCTAGAAACCTTCAAACATACAGCCAACTACGATCGCGCGATCGCAACTTATCTCAGCAGCAGCCAATCCGCTGAAGCATCTTCGCTACCAGACGAGTTTAATTTATCAGGAAAAGAGTTGCAAACTCTCCGCTACGGCGAAAATCCCCATCAAGCCGCCACCTGGTATCAAAGCGGAAGTACACCCACAGGCTGGACAACTAGCACCATCCTGCAAGGCAAAGAATTAAGCTACAATAATTTAGTAGATTTAGAAGCAGCAAGGCGGCTGATTGTAGAATTCCCCGACACACCCGCCGCCGCTATTCTGAAGCATACAAATCCTTGCGGCACAGCCTTGGGAACAACTATTTCTGAAGCGTATCAAAAAGCCTTCGACACCGATTCAGTCTCAGCTTTCGGCGGAATTGTCGCCCTCAACCGCCCGATTGATGCTGCTACCGCCACGGCCTTAACTCAAACATTTTTAGAATGTATCGTCGCGCCGGGGTGCGAACCAGAAGCCGAAGAAATTATCAAAAAAAAGGCGAAAGTTCGAGTATTAATTTTGCCAGATTTGACTCAAGGGCCGCCACAAACTGTTAAAATTATTGCAGGCGGTTTGCTGGTACAAGACTCAGATAATATAGTAGAAGAAACTAGCAAATGGCGGATGGTTACTGAGAAACAGCCGACGGCGGCAGAGTTGGAAGAATTGCTGTTTGCTTGGAAAGTAGCGAAACACGTCAAATCAAATGCGATCGTTGTGACGCGCGATCGCACTACAATTGGTGTGGGTGCCGGACAAATGAATCGCGTGGGCTCGGTTAAACTAGCATTGGAACAAGCAGGAGACAAAAGCAAAGGAGCGATTTTGGCTAGCGATGGTTTCTTCCCCTTCGACGATTCAGTCAAAACTGCGGCTGAGGCGGGCATAATTGCGATCGTCCAACCGGGAGGAAGTATGCGCGATCGAGATTCCATTGAAGCCGCCAACCAACTCGGAATCACAATGGTTTTCACCGACATCCGCCACTTCTTGCATTAATTAAGTTCGTAGCAATGACATTTTGCACCTCTATTATGAACAGGCAAGATGCCTGTTCCACAAAGAGTTAATTCTATTGTGGGTTGGGCTTCTAGCCCGCCCTCAAGCAATGATTGAATTTTTGTTCTTCCATCTTCCTTCTTGCATCTTCCTTCTTTCTTCTCCCATCCCTCCATCCGTTACATCCGTTACAGAATCCGTTGCCGAACTTCCTTCTTCTTCTATAACTAACGGCTATGACTAGCACAATTCAACCGCAAATTAAACCCCAAGACGTAAAAGTCAAAATCCTGCTCACCGGGGGACATCAATGCACCGTCACCCTCAAATCTGATACACCACTATTGCACAGCCTGATCAAAACATTAGTCGATCGCACCCAACAAACACTGGGTTTTTCGCCCTTATTTCAAATCCCCATAGACGACGGGCGTTCCACCCTTTTTTTTCCCGCCGAACACCTAGTCGGATTAGTCACAGAACCCCCAATTTACTTGCAGCAACTGCAACCGCAGCAGCCTGCAACTCCTGTAGAAATTCCCGCAGAAATTCCCGCAGAAATTCCTGCCCCTGCGCCGCCTGTAAATGACGACTTAATATCTCGCTACGCCCAAATAGACAACTTTTTGACACCTGCCGAAAAAAACAAACTCCTTAAATATGTCTTAGCAAAAGAATCACAATTTGTGACTACCAGCACCTCAACCAATGCCGAAGATTACCGCCGTTCGATGGTACTCCACTCGTTCCCCGAATTTTCCGAACTGATGGTTAATCGCATCAAAGCAATTCTCCCCGACGTGCTGCAAAAATTAAATATTCCCTCATTTCCGCTTGGTGAGATAGAAGCTCAGTTAACCATGCACAATGACAACAACTTTTACAAACTTCACAACGACAGTGGCTCGCCAGATACCGCAAGCAGATTTTTTACTTACGTTTACTATTTCTATCGAGAACCCAAGGCTTTTTCTGGTGGTGAATTGCAGATTTATGACAGCAAAATCGAGAACAATTTTTATGTGGCGGACGAGACATTCAGAACTGTTGAACCTCGGAATAACAGCATCGTATTTTTTCTGAGTCGCTATATGCACGAAGTTTTGCGAGTTAGCTGTCCCTCAAAAGCTTTTGCTGATAGCCGCTTTACTATTAACGGCTGGGTGCGAAAAGCAAATTGAGGTTAATTCATTGTCCTGGACGCACTAATCACCTAATTTTGTCATTCTGAGTGAAGCGAAGAATCTCAAACTATTGCCACATCGTTACAGTGCATAATACCAATTTAATGTGAAGTGGCATATATTTCGATCCCCCTAAATCCCCCGCGGGAGGGGAGTAGGGGTTGACTTTGACCCAGCTCTTGTCCACCCCCTACTCCCCCTTATTAAGGCAGGGCGGTTTCATTCTTGGTAGGGGCCGTGCCCCCGTGCCGGCCCTTTTGGCCTGAAACCCCCATTCGAGGGTTGGTGGCGGGGGTAGGCACGGGGAGTAGGGGTAGCACTACCCCTACAAAAGCCTCGTTTTTGGTGAGAATGAAACAGCCCTGCTTATTAAGGGGGGTTAGGGGGGATCAGATTCTATGCAGCCTCATATAAAATTGGTATAAGTCCCCATATCTGAGATTCTTCACTTCCCAAAGCCTACCCTCAGAATGACAGAATTACCTTACTCAAAACTATTTCATTCTT
Organism: Microcoleus sp. T2B6; assembly: GCF_036700475.1. Taxonomy (NCBI): domain Bacteria; kingdom Bacillati; phylum Cyanobacteriota; class Cyanophyceae; order Oscillatoriales; family Microcoleaceae; genus Microcoleus; species Microcoleus sp. T2B6. The sequence goes on from NZ_JAUBOZ010000059.1 coordinate 20,703, forward strand.
ACTCCAGTGCTCCAGCACTTTTGAGCAATTTCACCACGCTGGAATAACGTTTAAACTCAGCCAGCATTAAAGCTGTATAATTTCCCGGATTTTTGTGGTTTAGTTCTGCACCAGCATCAATTAAAACCTGTACAGCACCGACACAACCCCGATGTGCGGCCCACATGACAGCGGTTGCGCCCGAATCATCGAGCAAGTTGACATCTGCACCTTTTTCGACTAATAATTGGACGATCGCCACATAACCTCGATCGCACGCCTTCATTAATGCAGTTTTCCCCAAATCCGCCGGGATATTGGGATCAGCACCGCCGTCAAGCAAAGCTTTCACAGTCTCGGTATGTCCGTGAAACGCAGCCAGCGTCAAAGCCGTCTCCCCAAAGTTTTTCGCATTCAGAAACTCATCCCGATTTGAGTTTACTTTTTGCAGCAAAGCCGATACGATCGCACTATGGCCGTGAACAGCAGCCACCAGTAAAGGCGTATCGCCCAATCGATTTCTAGCACCGACACTAGCACCTCGGTTTAAGAGCAATTCCACTACATCTTCGCAGCCTTCAACCACGGCAAAATTCAAAGCAGTTTCATCATCTTTATCCTTAGCGTTGATATCCGCGCCAGCATCGAGTAAGATATGGGCGATCGGCGCATTTCCTCCAGCAGCAGCGGCCATCAAAGCCGTGCCCCCATCTCCATTTTTCACATTCGCATTAGCACCCGCACCAAGCAAAGTTTGCACCACATCAGTATTGCCGGCATCCGCAGCCAAAGTTAAAGCAGTTTCTCCGTTTTTGTCGGGAATTTCGACATCAGCGCCAGCCGCCAACAGCGCCTCGACAACAGCCAAATTTCCCGCCGTCGCAGCCAGCATCAAAGCAGTTTTGCTTTCTAGATTTTTAACATTAGCATCCGCCCCACAATTGAGCAAAATTCGCACAATTTCAGCGCTTCCTTGACGGACAGCTAAAAACAGCATAGAATTGTCAGCAACAGCACCCGCATCCACCAAAGCTTTGACAACAGCTTGATGGCCCGATAAAGCAGCTATTTTTAGAGCTGAATCTCCATCTTTATCTTGGACATTTACATCAGCATTAGCATCAAGTAACATCCGCACAACATTGATATCACCTTTCAGAGAAGCCGCCATCAAAACCGTACTTCCATCATCATTTTTAGCATTAACATCAGCACCCGCAGCCAGCAACAGCCGCACAGAGTCAGCCTGTTTGTGAGCCGCCGCCAGCATCAAAGCTGTCAAGCCAAAACGCCTGCTCACATGGTTGACATTAGCGTCATTGTTTAGTAAAATACGCACGATTTCTGTATAGCCTTTTTGGGCTGCAAACATCAAAGCCGTCGTCCCCTCAGAGTCTTTGGCGTTAGCGTTAACATTCTTAGCGAGTAAAGCTTGGACGTGAATAATGTTGCCAGTCTTGGCGGCTTGAATCAATACAGCGTCTTGTTTAGTGGCAGGCATAATAGTCTCTCATACCGTATATTTTTACCGTCGCACGAGACGGCCTGACTGGTATGCTAAGTTTTATGAAGTATCATAAAACTTGATTAAGTTTGTAAGCATCAATAAACAATAGTAGTATCATATAGTCAGGAAAGTCAAACAATAAAATGTTGCGATCTTTGAAAAATACAGGTACTAAATGCAACTAGCAGAGAGGCATATCATTAAATCTACGGAATACCGTTTCGCCCAGATTGATGAATTAGCTTTTAAATCCAAGAATCTCTACAATGCTGCTAACTACGTCATTCGTCAGAGTTTTGTTTATGGATGGAGTTACATCAATTACAACGAAATGAACCGTTTGATGAAGTCTCATCAAGCATACAAGGCAATGCCCGCAAAAGTCAGTCAGCAAATCTTAATGATACTAGATAAGAATTGGAAATCCTTTTTTGAAGCGGTTAAAGCTTACAAAGTTGATTCCTCTAAATTCACTGGTAGCCCAAAAATGCCCAAGTACAAGGATAAGGTCAAAGGGCGAAACATTCTCGTATACACAATACAAGCAATTAGTAGCAAACTGTTGAAGAAAGGGATTATTAAGCTTTCGGCTACTAATCTATCAATCAAAACCAAAGTAAATCCCGATCGAATTTGTCAAGTTAGGTTGGTTCCCAAATGTGATTCTTATGTGATTGAGGTAATTTATGACAAGTCGGAGTCCACCATCAGCGATGATAAATTCGTAGCTAGTATTGATTTAGGACTGAATAACTTAGTGGCGTTAACTTCAAATCAGCCGGGTTTTATCCCGCTACTGATTAACGGGCGACTCTTGAAATCAATCAATCAGTTCTACAACAAACGTAAAGCACAGTTACAATCTCAATTAAAAGGAAGTCGCAAGAGTTCATCCCGCATTCAACGGTTAACTCGCTGTCGCCACCCAAAAATTGATAATTACTTGCATCATACCAGTCGCCTGATTGTTGACCTTTTAATCGCCAAAGAAATTGGGACGTTGGTAATTGGCAAGAATGTACAATGGAAAACTGAGATTGATTTGGGAAAGCAAACTAATCAAAACTTTGTCAGTATTCCCCACGCTCGACTAATTGAGATGTTGGAATACAAAGCTCGATTAGTTGGAATCAAGGTACTAGAGCAAGAAGAATCTTATACATCTCGGTCTAATTTTCTCGATTTATATCCAATCCCTGTCTATGGAAAGACAGATAAGGATATTGTATTTAGTGGCAGGCGGATCAAAAGAGGTTTGTACAAGACATCAGTCGGTCAATTAATTAACTCCGATGTTAACGCTTCTTACAACATTTTGAGAAAAGCAATCCCAAATGCGTTTAGCTTTCTTGATAGGGAGCTGCGTAGTTCAGCCGAGGCGGGTCAATCCGCTTAAAGTGAAAGTGAAGGGGGAGGGACTTAATGCCTCCCATGTCATGTCATAAATGACTATACTTTTACTAGCTATGTTTGCTAATCCTCAGAACACTATGAATCTCGAAATTCCTCAGTCAGTGAAAGTTTGGAGCCAATTCATCCACCCAATTTTAATGTGGGTACTGCTGGCCATCTCATTTTATGCTTTGTATCTGGGCATTCAAATCCGACGTACCAGAAGTGCGGAAGGCGAACTCAAAAAAGAGTTAGTTAAGGGCAAATTCAACGTCAAGCACCACCAGATGGGTTCTTTGCTGTTAGCCTTGATGGTTACGGTGGCGATCGTCGGGATGGCTGTCACCTACATCAACAACGGCAAGCTATTTGTGGGCCCGCACTTGCTAGCAGGGTTGGGAATGATGGCCATAATTGCGATCGCAGCCTCGCTGACTCCTTTGATGCAAAAAGGCAATGATTGGGCGAGAAACACTCACATCTTTCTGAATATTGTGCTCTTGGGGCTGTTTGGCTGGCAAGCGGTATCAGGGGTGGAAATCCTGCAAAGAATTATCAGCAAAATGTGATAATTTGGGTAAGATAGCTAATTGCTAATTGCTAATTGCTTTGGGGCGATTAGTAATTAGCAATTGAATTGTCATAGATTTGCAATAAGCATTTGGAGTTTTTTTGTCATTGGCGCGCTCGCCAGATGAGACAAAAGCTAGCCACCCTAAAGTTCGGGAAGTTGGGAAGGCGCTTAGTAACCGTTATATTTTGGCAGAGGTACGCGCTCGCGAAACCTTCGTAATTCACAAGAAACTGTTTTTATAATCATATTGGTACCTCTAAACAGTACAATAGCCACAGGCACGCACAAACATAGCAAGGTAAAGCCCAGAGCAGTTATTCGCTCGGAAGCAGCTTAAACAACGATATGACAACGTATGGATTACTTGAACTAGCTCACGAAAAGCTCCACTGGCCTTGTCCAGAGCAGGTTATGGAGCCAAATGGTGCTGGGCCAAGTATCTATGCACAGCTTGCTAGGGAAAAACTGGAAAGGAATATACATAAGCTTTCAGATGGTGCGGGTGCAAGATTAGGAGTCTTAGCACCAAATCCCAATGGAGACGAAACTGAAGCACCTATAGCTCTTGTCTGTGAGTTCCAAAGGTCTGTTTCGGAGGCTACACTTAGGGAAACTTACAAACTGGCTTGGAGTTTCTCTCGCTCTCCATCATTAATTACGATGGAACCTGAACTTTTAAGAGTTTGGACTTGTTACGAAGAACCACCAGCAGCATCTGAAATCCTCGATCCAGTTTTTGAGGTTTCGAGAAGTGAACTTGAATCATTAAACCAACCTTCTCTATCACAACAAGCGGCTAAAGCTTTAGATATTCATTGGGCTGGTTTAGTATCTGGTCAGTTTTTTAAAGAACATCACAAGAGGTTTAAAAGAAGCCATTCTGCCGACCAGATGCTGCTCAGTAACTTAAAAAGTATCCGTAAGCAGCTTAGAGAGCAAGACCTAGATTACAACACCATACATGATTTATTAGCAAGGATTATTTTCATTCAATTTCTTTTCGATAGGAAAGATTCTCAGGGCAACCCTGCTTTGAATGAAGAACTACTTAACCATCTTTATCGCAATGAAAAATTATCAGCCAAATATCATAACTTACCTGAAATACTAAGTAACCATAAAGACACTTATAAGTTTTTTCGTTGGCTCAACGGTAAATTTAATGGTGATTTATTTCCCGGTCAAGGTTCTACAGAAGCAGAACAAGAAAGAGAATGGCAAGCGGAAGAAAAGAAGGTTAATAAAAAACACTTAAAAATACTTGCAGAGTTTGTCAGTGGTGATCTAGAGATGGAAAGTGGTCAGAGATGTCTTTGGCCACAATATTCTTTTGACGTAATTCCACTCGATTTCATTAGCAGTATTTATGAAGAATTTGTTAGAGAAAATAATACGGATAAAGGTGTTCATTATACCCCAGGTTACATAGTTGACTTTATTCTTGATGGTGTTCTTCCTTGGGATAGTGAAGTTTGGGATGTAAAAATTATTGACCCTGCTTGTGGCTCTGGTATTTTTCTAGTTAAAGCATTTCAACGGTTGATTTATCGATGGAAAAAAGCTCACCCTGGTGAAGAAATACAATCAAACATTTTGCAGTCTCTACTGGAGCATAATTTGTTTGGTGTTGATGTCAATCCTCAAGCAGTTAGGGTTGCCTCTTTTAGTCTTTACCTGACTATGTGTGACGAGATCGATCCTCGGCATTATTGGCAAGAGGTACGCTTTCCAAGACTGAGAGATAGGCAATTAGTATGTGCAGACTTCTTTAGAGAAGATATAAAAGGGTTCCGCACTCAATTAGATGCAGCTAAGTATGATTTGGTGATAGGAAATGCGCCTTGGGGAAGAAACACTCTAACTCAATTTGCCCAGTCTTGGGCAGGAGATAAGTGGAAAATTACCTACGGCAATATCGGCCCACTATTCCTTCCTAAAGCCGCTGCTTTGACTAAGATAGGTGGAAGCATTTCAATGATGCAGCCTGCTGGTGTATTAATTTTTAATCAAATTGGTACGGCTAAAGAATTTCGCCAGAAGCTTTTATCAGAATTTAAAGTTGAAGAGATAGTTAATTTATCTGCCCTACGCTTCGGTTTGTTTCAAGATGCTATTGCGCCAACGTGCATTATTACGATATGCGCTACTCAGCCCGATGGTGAACCTTTGGCATACATTTGTCCTAAACCAGTTGGCACAAATGAAGATGAATATCGTATAGTCATAGAACCAGAGGATATCAATCTAATTTATGTACAGGAAGCGATCGCAGATTCTTTAGTTTGGACGGCGTTAATGTGGGGCGGAAGACGTGATCTAGCTTTAGTTCGGAGGTTAAGTCGGGAAAAAAATATCGAGAAACTTGAAAATGAAGGTATTGTTGTCAAACGTCAAGGAATTATTAGAGGTGATAGAAAGAAATCACAGAAGCGTATTATTGGTAGACGAATCTTACAATCTGCTCGATTCCCTAATAATACATTTCTATTTCTTAATATCAAAAATCTTCCTATTAATAATGACCCGCAAACTGACTCAAGAGCTTCAAAAGATTTTAGTGCGTTTGAAATGCCACAATTGATTGTGAAGCAAGGCTGGCAGAAAAGTAGCGGACGATTTCAGGCTGCTATCACTCAAGGAGAAAATAATGAGGCTGGTATTATTTGCTCGAAAAGTTACATAAGCATACATATCCCTCTGGAATATTTTTCAGTTCTGGAGTTGGCTTGTCTAACTTATAACAGTAAGTTAGCTGTTTATTATCTACTTCTTTCGAGTGGTCGGTTTGCTACTTATCGACCGGAACCTAACGTAGAAGATTTACTGCGAGTTCCAATCCCAGAAAATTTTAAAGTCTTATTAAATAATGTAAAAAATTTTGATGATGTAGATCGGCGTATTTGTGAAGCATTTTCTCTTAAAGATAGTGAGTCAATATTGATTGAAGATCTATTTAATTACACGCTTCCAGATTTTAAAGGAGATAGTGATTCCCCTGGACGTAAAACAACTCACAGTAATTTAAAACAAAATTTGCCAGAGGAAAATGAGTTAACTTTACAAAATTATTGTAGATATTTTTTACGCGTTTTAAAAGCTGGATTCGGTGATAAAAAAAATGTTTGCGCCACTATTTTTCAAGAGCAAAACTTAACTCACCTTCCGGTTCGCTTAGTTGCAATTCATCTCAATCGACCCGACTGCAAAGACGTACAAATAGAGATGATAGACTCCCCTGATTTATTGAATCTAATGGACAAGTTAAATAAGGCTTTATTGGAGAGAGGAGATACAGAAGGTGGTGGAATTTTTTATCAGCGTGTTGCCAAAGTCTATGCTTCTGTTAAATTAAATGAAATTAATATTCCTACTGTTTATCTTGTCAAGCCTGATAAAATCCGCTATTGGACTAGATCAATGGCTTTACGAGATGCTGATGAAGTTGCAGCCGATATTATGACCTCGCAAACACAATTTGATCGGGAATTGAAGTTTATATAAGGAGTGACACAGTGGTTAGGAGAGGTAGGACAATCCCAGAAAAGCGATGGCCAGATACACCTGACTTTGTTCAAGTAGCTAAGGATTGGCGCCCTGATGCAATAACAGTTCTTGTAAAACTGGTCTGGGAAGGATACGATCTACTTACAGCCGATGTTTTATCACATATTAACTGCGATCAAGGTGAGGAAAAATTAGAGCAAATAGAAAGAAGTATAACTCAATCTCTTGAGCGCAGGATTCATAATGTTATGACAGGAGACGAGCCATTTGGGGTTCAACATGAAGTATATGAATGGGAGACTGGGTATTCAGCGCAAGCGCAACCACCACAGTATGATATTGCATTTTTCCTAAGAGCTAATGACAGAATTATTTGGCCTTTAGAAGCTAAAGTTTTGAGTTCACATGGGGCAGTGGCACCCTATATTAATGATGTCAAAGATCAATTTCTTACCTGCCGATATGCGCCTTTTTCTAGTGAGGGAGGTATGCTTGGTTATCTTTTATCGGGTGAGGCAGATATAGCTTTTAGTAAAATTGAGAAAGGAGTGCCATGTATTCTAAGCCATCACCAAGAATTTGTAGATCGTAACCACAAGACTTCAGACCATAAACGTACAGTTCCACCGGAGAAGCATTATCCAGCTAACTTTCGTTGTCACCATTTAATATTAAACATTATAGGAGTAGTGGCAAGTGCTTCATCTTAAGCTAGTACCTGTTTTTTCTAATTTTAATACTTGCTCATAATGTAACCAACCCTTAATTGCTCAATTTGGCAGCCTAGGTACGGTGAATCTGATCCAACCATACCGGAATTACGGGCTGACCTTTCTTTAGGGAAGCGATCGCCCTTGCCATATCAAACTCTACCAGATCGATCGCCATGAATGAATTCCACCACAGCATAAACCATCCCGGCGAAACCGGATTCGTAAACTCTGGTTCCTTCTCCGTCAATGGACAAAACTCTGTCATCACTGACAAACAACTTGTTACTGTAGAAATTAAAAAAGGCGGCACCCAGATTTGAACTGGGGGTGGAGGTTTTGCAGACCTCTGCCTTACCACTTGGCTATGCCGCCGTCACGTCTGAAATTTGACGTTTTCTTATATTACACCAAATCTCGAAAATTTTAACATACCTGTCAAAAATTTCGTGAAGCGCAGCTATCCCCAACGCGCCTGGGTTCCCCAAGGGTAGGGAATCGCCCTTTCCATATCCCCAAAACCCTTGTGGGAAGGTACTCTAGAACTATAGCAACGACCCGCAACACCAGCCATGACACCAGTTTCTCCCCTACTCGTCGCCCAAATCACCGACACTCACTTGTTTGCAGAGATCGATCGAGAATGGAAAGGCCTCTCAACAACCCGCACCCTCCAAGCAGTTCTCGATCGCTTGCAACAGATACAGCCGCCGCCCGACTTACTCCTACTCACAGGCGACTTGTCCCAAGACGAAACACCCGAATCTTACCAGCGCCTCGTCTCCCTCATCGCCCCCCTCGGAATACCCGCCTACTGGATACCTGGGAACCACGACAACATCCCAGTCATGGCAGAAATCTTAAATCAGCCGCCCCTTTCCCCAGAAAAATCATGGATGCTAGGAAACTGGCAATTTCTATTACTTTCGAGTGTGGAAGCGGGATGCGACGGCGGGCGGCTTTCCCCAGAAAGCTTGCATTGGCTAGACTCTCAACTGCAACAAACGGGCGATCGACCTGTTATCATTGCCTTGCACCATCATCCTTTGCCGATCTACTGTGAAATAATGGATGGAATGATGCTGCACAATGCCGATGAATTTTTAGCAATTGTCGATCGATATCCTCAAATCAAAATTGTCCTCTGCGGCCACATTCACCAAGAATTTCACCAACAGCGGGGCCCTGTTTCCTACTTGGGAACGCCCAGTACCTGTCTCCAACTTTTACCCAAAAGCCATCCGATTATAGTTGACGAAATCCCGCCGGGATTTAGATTGCTGGAATTGGCGATCGACGGTACTTGGAAAACCAGACTTGAGCGAGTTGCCGAAGCATAGCCACCCTTTTAATTATTTTCTATAGCCTGAAAATAATTATTATCAAATTTACATTTTTTTGTCAATCCATCAACAGATAGATTGTGGTGAGCAACCCCATCTATTATGATATTTATTAACGATAGATTGCAGACCTACGTAAACTAGCAAGCTACGAACAAAAATCTATCTGGCAACATTACAAAACAGGAAAAACTAAATATATGTCTGAACTAAATGGCGTCATGATGCAGTATTTCCACTGGTACACACCCGCTGACGGCAGCCTGTGGAATCAGCTAGCGAAATCAGCAAAAGATTTAGCCAAAATAGGCGTTACATCCCTGTGGTTGCCGCCAGCATATAAAGGAACCGGCGGCGGTATGGATGTGGGTTACGGCGTCTACGACTTATTCGATTTAGGCGAGTTCGACCAGAAAGGGTCAGTACGCACGAAATACGGGACAAAAGATGAGTATTTGGCCGCGATAAAAGCTGCCCAAGATGCAGGAATTCGGATTTATGCCGATGTAGTCTTCAACCACAAATTAGGTGCAGATGCAGAAGAAGAAGCCGAAGCCACACCCTTCAATCCCGACAACCGGAATGACACCGTAGGCGAATATCAAAACATCAAAGCTTGGACGCATTTTACATTCCCCGGCCGCGACAAAAAATATTCCAGCATGGAGTGGCATTGGTGGCATTTTGACGCCATTGATTACAACGTTTACAACACAGAAACCCATGCCGTTTACCTGCTTAAAGGTAAAGAATTCGATCGAGGAGTAGACCTAGAAAAAGGCAATTATGACTACCTGATGGGTTGCGATTTAGATATGGACAACCCAGAAGTCACCGGGGAATTAAAATACTGGGGTGAGTGGTATGTCGATACAACAAACGTTGACGGCTTTCGCTTCGATGCCGTCAAACACGTAGCAGCAGAATTTTTCCAAGAATGGTTGGAACACGTCCGCCACTATGCCCAACGCGACCTATTTGCCGTCGGCGAATATTGGTCTTATGAAGTGGAAGCTTTGCACTACTTCCTAGAAGCAACGGACGGTAAAGTAGCCTTATTTGATGCACCCCTCCACTACAACTTCCACGCTGCTAGCAAAGCCGGTAATAGCTATGATTTGCGAACAATTTTTGATAACACTCTCGTCCAACAGCAACCCGCCCTCGCCGTTACCTTGGTAGACAACCATGATTCCCAGCCCTTACAATCCCTAGAATCAGTTGTCGAAGCTTGGTTTAAACCTCTTGCCTACGCTTTAATCCTGCTACGGCGCGAAGGATATCCGTGCATTTTTTACCCGGATTATTACGGCGCTAACTATAAGGATACAGCAAATGATGGCAATGAATACGAGATTTGGTTAGACAAACATAAGTTTATGGTAGATAAATTCTTGTTCGCGCGCCAAACTTATTCCTACGGCAATCAGTACGATTACTTCGACCACGCCAATACCCTTGGCTGGACGCGACTCGGAGATGAAGAACATCCGGGCGGCATGGCTGTGGTACTCAGTAACGGAGGCGATGGCACTAAGTTTATGGAAGTCGGACAGCCGAACCGAACTTATATTGACATCACCGAACACATCCAAGAACCCATCACAACTAATGAGGATGGTTGGGCTGATTTTAGGTGTAACGCCGGTTCAGTTTCTGTCTGGGTTCCGCAGCCGTAAGGACTGTGTTAACAGCAAAAAGTAAAAAGCAAGATATCTTTTTACTTTTTGGTTTCATATTTTTAATAGCTAAAATCTATCTATAGTTAGGACTAAAGCTCTCTCTTTAGTCCTATTTTTAGGCGAGGCGATCGTGTATAATGTTATTTTACATAAAAAATTATGAAACTTTCACAAAAAGTAGCCGTTATTACTGGCGGAGGGTCGGGAATTGGTCGTGCAGCAGCAATTTTAATGGCAAAGGAAGGCGCAAAAGTTGCTATTATCAATCGCACTTTAGAAACCGCGCAAGAAACCGTCCGCCAGTTGGTCGATGAAGGAGGCTGCGGGCTAGCTGTTGCAGCAGATGTGGCCGATTCTCTGCAAATGCAACAGGCATTTCAAACCATTTTTGATGAATATCAAAGAATTGATATTGTGTTCGCAAATGCGGGTATCAACGGTGTATGGTCGCCGATAGAAGAGATGGAACCCGAAGAGTGGGATAGGACAATTAACACCAACCTCAGAGGAACATTTTTGACGGTAAAATATGGAGTTCCTTATTTAAAAAAACAAGGAGGTTCCATCGTGATTACATCGTCGATTAATGGCACCAGAAGTTTCAAGAAAGTGGGCGCTACAGCTTACGCCTCCAGCAAAGCTGCCCAAGTAGCTTTAGCGAAAATGCTGGCGCTAGAACTTGCTCCCAGCAAAATCAGAGTCAATGTTATATGTCCGGGCGCGGTGCTGACTGCCATTGAGGAAAGCACCACGAAGCGACATATCGATCGCATTCCAGTCGCGCCTGAGTCGATTCAAGATATGATTCCTTTGACTGATAATACCGCCGGTTCTAGTGAAGAAGTCGCCCAATTAGTTTTATTTCTGGTATCAGATGCGTCCAGCTTTATCACAGGTACTGAAGTGTGGATTGATGGGGGCGGTTCTTTGATTTAAAATCTCAATAGTTTATTTTTATCACTCGGCGGTTGAAACCGCTTCTTGTCAAACGAAGTCCGCCTGCGCGGACTAAGAAATAAGAATTTCTAATGACTAACTCTCCATTGTTTAACAGCAGTTTGCAATTTCTGTGGCAGCCACTTATCGTACTGAGGATAAACAGGCAAACGCTGCACAAGTTGCCATCCCCCTGCTGCTAAAATTTCTGTTAAAGTTTGGTGGTGCAGGTGAGGATAATCGGGATTAACTTCATCCCGCGGCCCAATTCCTCCTAAATCTCTAGCACCTGCTTCTAAACAAGCCAGCAATATCTCTGGCTGTGCAACTAAATTGGGGGGAATTTGCAGCCTGATTTCATCAGGTAAGATGCTGCGGGCGATCGCAATTACTTCCGGCATTTTTGTAGCATCAAAAATTTCACCGTCCCAACTTTGCTGATTTCCCGGACTGTGTGGCTGGAGGATAACTTCTTGAATGTGATTGTATCGCGAATGAATGCGGGCGATCGCCTCTAATGTCTCAATCCAATCTGCCTCACTTTCCCCAATTCCCAGCAGCAAACCAGTTGTAAACGGAATCTTTAATTCCCCAGCCCATTCTAACTGTTGCAGCCGCAGCGCCGGCACTTTACTCGGTGCGTGCCTGTGAACAGTTTGTAACAAACGTGGGGTAAGCTGTTCTAGCATCAGCCCCATCGATACATTTACCTCTTTTAACAGTGCCATCTCCTCAAAGCTGAGCGGCCCCACATTAGTATGCGGCAAAAATCCCAGAGCAAGTGCCAGTTCGCACAAATCGTAAATCCGCTGCAACCAAGCTTTTCGCCGTTTACTTTGAGGATGTACCTCGCCGCTGAGGATGAGAATTTCAATTACACCTTGAGTTTGCAGCAGCAAAAGCTGTTTTTCGGCTTCTGCGAATGTCAGCCAAGGACTTTGCAGCGGTTCTGCCCGAAAATTGCAATAGGTGCAGCGGTTAAAACACTCGTAAGTGGGAACCAGAGTATAAGCAGGGCTGTAGGTGACGGTGCGAGACATTCCTTGGGACTTTTATCGATCGGACTTACGCAGCAACATCTATGTGTGCAGTGCGAGTTTTGCGGTTGGCGATCGCAACCCTTCATCTATCTTAACACTGACACAACTCCCGAATCTCGTTGCCCCGGTAGATTATGAGTATTCTTCATTGGTGGGCGATCGTCCACAAATTCCGCATTCTGCTTTTAAACTCCTTATACAGCAAGCCTTGTGGCTTTTAACAAGCATATTTTATGACACCTATAAGAAAAACTGTGCTTAAAAGGCCTTTACAAACTGAAATAAAAGCTTTATGTTTATTTACATGGCGGAACACAAAGCCGTCACGAACATTGAAAACCAAATAAAGCAATCATAAACAAATGACAACAACCTTACAGCAGCGCGAAAGCGCCAACGTCTGGGAACGCTTTTGTGAGTGGGTAACATCAACCGACAACCGCATTTATGTAGGTTGGTTCGGAGTCTTGATGATTCCTACCTTGCTCAGCGCCACCATCTGCTACATTATCGCCTTCATCGCTGCCCCTCCAGTGGACATCGACGGCATCCGCGAACCAGTAGCAGGTTCCTTGATGTACGGTAACAACATCATCACAGGTGCTGTTGTTCCTTCATCTAACGCGATCGGCTTACACTTCTACCCAATCTGGGAAGCAGCTTCCCTCGATGAGTGGTTGTACAACGGCGGCCCTTACCAATTGGTAATTTTCCACTTCCTCATTGGCGTTTTCTGCTACATGGGTCGTGAATGGGAATTGTCTTACCGCTTAGGTATGCGTCCTTGGATCTGCGTCGCTTACTCTGCACCTGTTGCAGCAGCCACCGCAGTATTCTTGATCTACCCAATTGGTCAAGGTTCGTTCTCTGACGGCATGCCTTTGGGTATCTCCGGTACATTCAACTTCATGATCGTGTTCCAAGCAGAGCACAACATCCTGATGCACCCGTTCCACATGTTGGGAGTTGCTGGTGTCTTCGGTGGTAGCTTGTTCTCCGCCATGCACGGTTCCTTGGTAACATCTTCCTTGGTTCGTGAAACAACCGAAACCGAATCGCAAAACTACGGTTACAAATTCGGTCAAGAAGAAGAAACCTACAACATCGTTGCAGCCCACGGCTACTTCGGTCGTTTGATTTTCCAATACGCTTCTTTCAACAACAGCCGTTCTTTGCACTTCTTGTTAGGTGCATGGCCAGTTGTCGGTATCTGGTTTACCGCTTTGGGTATCTCCACGATGGCTTTCAACTTGAACGGTTTCAACTTCAACCAATCGATTATCGACTCTCAAGGTCGTGTCATCAATACTTGGGCTGATGTCATTAACCGCGCTAACTTGGGTATGGAAGTAATGCACGAGCGCAACGCTCACAACTTCCCGCTTGATTTGGCTGCTAGCGAAGTCACACCAGTAGCTTTGGTTGCTCCTTCTATCAATGGCTAAGTTTTAGTCTGAGATTGACAAATAGCGCTCCTAGAAATAGGGGCGCTTTTTGTTTGAGGAAAATATTTTTTTAGGCTTTATTCACATATCTAGTTCAGTAAAATAAGCGTTATAACTCACATCTTGCACCATTGTCAGCAACAGGCAAGATGCCTGTTCCACAAGAAAATTCATCTCTTGTGGAACAGGCATCTTGCCTGTTCATAAAAGGATTATTGAGAATGGTGCAACATATGAGTTAGAACTGACATCTTGCACTATTATTAATAAGTGTTTCACGGGCGGGCAGGATGCCGACCTCACAAGAAGAGATGTACTGTTTGTGGAACAGGCAAGATGCCTGTTATTGAGAATTGTGCAAGATGTCAGTTATAAACTTTGTAGTCAATAATTCATTCCCAGCGAGTTTGATGAGGATTGAAGTCCTCAATATAAATCAATTTTATTCTGGTTTTTCTAGCGGAAATCATCTGATTACCGACTAATAACTAATAACTAATAACTAATGTGTAATGACGATCGAGTTTGATGATTCCGATGCAGCCGGAAACAAGATTAGCGGTAAGGATTCAATGCACAAATGGCTTTCGGTGCTGGGGATTGGCGAAGATGGACTTTCAGGGCTGGGCCCGATCGCCTCTACCCTCCTCTCTCGATCTCAAATCGTTGTTGGTGGCGCGCGTCACCTCGCAATGCTACCAACCGATGACACCCGCGAAAAATTGGTTTGGGCATCGCCTTTGCAGACAACAGTTGACGAGATTCTCCGTCGGCGGGGACAATCTGTGTGCGTGCTCGCAAGCGGCGATCCGATGTGTCACGGCATCGGCGTCACGCTGTCGCGCCAGATTCCCATTTCGGAAATGACTGTGATTCCGGCAGCATCGGCTTTTAGTCTTGCTTGCGCCCGTTTGGGTTGGCCGATCGCCCAAGTTGAGACTTTCAGTTTGACAAATCGCCCGATCGCATCGATCGCCCTTGCTTTGTATCCGGGGGCGCGCTTGCTAGTGTTGAGCGCTGACAGACACACGCCGGGAAAGGTTGCCGAATTGTTGACGCAGCGGGGGTTTGGTAGCAGTTTGATGACCGTGTTTGAGCGGATGGGGTCGGGATCGGAACGGCGGATCGAGGGGGTAGCAGCAGCCTGGAAGGCAGCGGATTTGGCGGATTTGAACACGATCGCGATCGCAGTTGCAGCCGATCGACCAACTGTGATTTTCCCTCGTACCTCCGGTTTGCCGGATGCTGCTTATCGCCACGACGGACAACTTACCAAGCGGGAGGTTCGAGCCGTTACTCTGTCAACGTTAGCACCGATTCCCGGAGAGTTGCTTTGGGATGTGGGCGCGGGCTGCGGTTCGATCGCGATCGAATGGATGCGGAGTCATCCTCGGTGCAGGGCGATCGCGATCGAACGCCATCCGACTCGATTGCAATACATCGCCGAAAATGCCTCGACTTTTGGCGTTCCCGAACTCCAAATTGTCGCGGGAGAAGCGCCAGAAGCCCTGACAAATTTGCCTCAACCGAATGCTATTTTCATCGGCGGCGGTGTCACCGCAGAAGCTGTGCTGGAAACTTGCTGGAATGCTTTAGGTGAAGGCGGCCGATTAGTTGTTAATGCGGTGACAGTTGAGAGCGAGTTTAAAGTTTTGCAATGGCACGATCGTTATGGTGGGGAACTCATTAGAATTGGTATTCAGCGAGTAGGGGCGATCGGTTCTTTTCAGGGTTGGAAACCGCTTGCACCGGTGACTCAGTGGGCGGTAGTTAAGAGGTAAAAGGACTTACCCAAGGCGCGATCGAAGAAACCGGGTTTTTGACCAAATCTGCGGGCGGTCACGCGTCTTCTCAGCAAAAAACCCGGTTTCTGGGCCCCCATGCGTAAGTCAAAAGGTAAAAGGCGATCCATCTATTTCCATCTTTGATATCTAAGTGAATGAAGCAGTTATAAACACGGCGATAACGTAATAGCTTCTTCAGATCTAGCAATATAGAATACCCGATAGGCGTCTTCTGTCCACTATGCTAAGATGAAAGCTGGTTTACATTTTCTGATGAGGTCGTTATGACCAGTTCGCTGTCTCCTACAAGAATTTCTCGTTATGTCACCCGCAATCCTGAAGTTTTGCAGGGGGAACCGATTATTGCAGACACTCAAGTTACTGTACGGGATATTGTGGTGTTTTGGAAATCGGGAACAAAGCCTGAAGAAATCCCACAGAAGTTACTTCAACTCGTGACGGCGGCTCAAGTGTTTGATGCCATTAGCTTTTATCTGGATAATCAGCCAGAAATTGACGATCGGATTGCTTGGTATGAGGCGCGTCCGATGTTGAATGTTTCACCTCTTTTGAGATGTAATCCGTTGCTGAATGAAGTCACGAAATATGTTGAAGCATATCGCCACGATCGAAATGCCGATATCGATTTTCCTGAGTCTGAGACCCTATGACTCAATATATTCTCGATACCGACCATATCACACTGCTGCAACACTCTAATCCACTCATATTGCAACGTTTTGAAGCTCTCCATACCAGGGATGTTGCTATTACTGTCATCAATGTTGAGGAATTGATTCAGGGCTGGTTCAATGCAATTCGTCAAGCTTCGCAACCCGGACAGAAGCAACGCTTAACTTGGGCTTATGTAGGTTTGAGATCGGCTGTTAAATTTCTCAACGATATTCTCGTTCTGGATTTTACCGAGTCAGCTTACGAGCAATATTTGGCGCTGCGCCGTCAGGGAATACGAATTGGGACACAAGACTTGCGGATTGCGTCCATTGCTTTGGTTAATAACTCAATTTTAGTGACGCGAAATCGACAAGATTTTGCACAAGTGCCAGGACTGGTTTTGGAGGATTGGACATAACAATTGCCAAGCCCCGCTTATGTGGCATTTCCAACTTCTGCCAGATGCCAGAAAGTCATCCCATTTTCAGTATGACTGAGCAAAATCCCCAAATCTTCCAGGCTTTCTAGACAGTCGAGAATGACTTTTTGTTTGCGATTAGCCCCTTTGAAGTGGGCGGTGACTTGGGCGGCTGTCCATTCGCCGCTTTGGGTGCGGAATAAGTCGCGGATGGCCCAAAGTTGCTCTTTGAGGGTTTTGGGGAAGGGTTGTTGTTCCGTGGGGGCGATCGAGGTTTCGGTTTCCGTGGTGATGCCTGCAAGGGATGGTTGCACGTAGGTTTCGCCTGGGGCTTGGTAGTCGGGGCGCAACCAGCGAATGAGTCCGTTGCGTTCTTCTTCGGCGCGTTGGGCGTTGAGGGTGACGAGGTTCTCGATAATTTGGTTGTCGGTGAGGGTGGGTTCCCAACCATAGGCGGCAAAGACGGCGGTATCCAGTTCGTCGTGGATTTGTTTGAGGGTGGAGACTAGGGCTTTTTGGTTGAAGGCTTTGTCTTTGTCGTCGAGGGGTTCGCCTTGGCGGAGTTTTTCGAGGAGGTTGTACATCCCGGTGATGGTGACTTCGGGGTGAGTGGCTTGGATTCGTTTGCGGTGGCTGTCGAGGCGTTGTCCGAGTTCGCGGATGGTTTGTTTTTGGGTGTCGGTGGGGTCGGGGAAGGGGAATGGGTCGAAGCAACGAGTTTTGTTGTAACGAGGTCTATCTTCTAATGTTCCGCCTGCTGCCAGCGACCAAGTAACATGAACTCGACTAGAAAGAACTCCTAAGAAATAAGCATCATCAAGGGCGATCGCAATCAACATATTATCAGGTATTACTTCACGGGGAAGAAAGACGAATACTCTATGCTTCGCAGTCTCTACTGTAGCAATATAACGCTGTAGTCCCTTTAGTGCTGGTCGAAGTTCAGTTCTGGGACGACCAAATATCCACCAGTTTTCTCGGAGGCTCTTATCACGGTTAGTATCTCGTTCAGGTTTAACTTTATCCAACACCCATTGGAATGCTTTTGGATATAGTTCTTGAGCTTTATCAGCTTTTAAGCCAAATAAATCAATGACGCGCACATTGCGAGAATTTTGCATACAGTCTCGTCCATTAATGTATGGGAAAAGAACCTCAGACTCAATCTCTCCAAAGTCAGATTGCTCGACAATAAACCCGGAACTAAATAGCATAACACCGCGACTGGATATCCTATCATTAGCCAGAAGTTGTTGAGATTGAGTTAAATCAGAACCCGCTAGAAGGTTACTAAAAATTAGCCCTACATTCTGCAACTGCACTTGAACTTGCTCTGCTGAGTCTTCCGGTGTCTCTCCCTCACACTCAGCAACTACTGTACCAAATTCGGCAATCCTTACAGGGTTTTTGAGGTCATCTAATTCACCTGCTGTAATTGCAATTCTGACTGCTGCCCCTCCATCAATCCAAGGGTGATCGGGAATAGCAAAAATTAATCTGGTTGGAATCTTTTGCGTAAAATGAAAATCCAGAACTTTCCGCTGCCGAACTTGGCGAATACTGTTTGTGGTAATAAACCCAAAGCGTTTAATTTTGCTCGCTCTAGTTAGTTCCGCTGCCTTGTGCCACCAGTACATGACGAAATCCACAGTATCCGGTACATCCTTATAGACTTTCCTCAACTTTTCTGCATATCCATCTCCCAACATTTCCCGCATTCTCGCATTGCCAATAAACGGCGGATTCGACACAATATAATCCGCCTTCTGCCACTGGGTCGCCCTCGGATTCAAATACCGATAAATCGTCACTTGGTTTGTCGGATCGGGAATATCCTCCCCCGTCACCGGACTTTTCATCATCCGCCCGCCCCAGCGAGTTCGCACCTTCCCTGCCGCATCCACATCTGGTTCTATTCCGTCATAGGCCAACACCGCATCCCGGCATTCAATATTGTTGTACTCCCGCAACACCGGTTCGATCGGCGGAATATCGCCAAACCGCCGAAAATGCCACTGCAAATAGCCAATCCAAATCACCAAATCTGCGATCGCCGCCGCCCTAGGATTGATCTCAATTCCCAAAAACTGACTCGGATTGACTTGAGCAATATCTAACCGCAACTGCGCCGATCCGGTGACATCTTCCAAGCGCCGCAACACCTCCGATTCCAACCCCTTCAACAAATCCAACGTCACATAAAGGAAATTACCCGATCCGCACGCCGGATCGAGAATCTTCACCTGTTGTAACTCCGTCAGAAATGCCTCTAAAACTGAGCTCGCCTTTTTCCTTTGATTTGCAGTCGGTTCCGATTCCCCCGCGTTGAGCAACTGTTTAACCTCGGCTTGTACCGCAATCCAGCGATCGCCCAAAGGTTCCATCACCACAGGCTTTACCAACCTTTCCACATAGGATCGCGGCGTATAATGAGCCCCCAACTTACTACGTTCCCTCGAATCCAGCGCCCTTTCCAACAACGTCCCAAAAATCGCCGGTTCCACATTGCACCAATCCCGCTTCGCCGCCTGCAACAAAACTTCCAACTGCGCCTTTGTCAACGCAAACGCCTGCGACTCGGCAAACAATCCCCCATTAAACCGCAACAGTTTGCCATGAAAGCCAAAACTCGTCCCCTCATTCATCGCCTCCCACAGCGCCTCTACTTCCGGCTTAAAAGTCTTCGGATTGAGAATCCAGCGCGTTTCCAGCGCCTGCGTAAACAAATGTTCCTTCAGTAACCCCACATCCTCAGCAAACATCGTGAAAATACAGCGCATCAAAAACTGGGCGACTTGCTGCGGATCGACATTCGCCTCCATCCGCTTCGCCAACTCTGCCAAATCCGCCGCTACTTCCCGCGTCACCCGCGCCGCAATTTTCTCTGGGTTGCGCTGCTGCGGATTGCTAAAAATATCGACAAACAAATCGAAAACATCGGCTTTCAGCAACTCGATTAGCCCGATTTCTCGTCGCGCCCCATAGCCGCCATAATCGCCGCTAAAACCCATCCACAATTCAAAATGATCGCCAATATCGCAAGTTAACAAAAACGGCGGTTTGCTGCTGAGACTGCGGGTATAGGCGATCGCCTGCACAAACGCTTTTTCCATCTCTCGCAAATAGGTATTTGTCCCCCGCTTTGCCGTTCCCTTTTTGCTCGTTGTTCCGCCCTGTTTTGCCTCTATCAAAAAATGCTCGGCTTTGTAAAAGTCAATAAACCCCGGAGTTACTTTGCCGCTGGGGTGAAAAATTTTGACATCTTTGTCAAAGCAGTAGGGATCGTTGGGAATTCTGCCTTTATCAAAAGGGCGATCGACTCCCAGCGCATCGCACATTTCCGCAAAAAACAACTGGTAGTTTGCCCGTTCGTTACCGCTAGAACCTGCCCAGCGCGTGATGAATGTTTCGACACGCGTGCGATCGGCTTCATTCATGTTTCAACCCTGTTGCTTGCTTTTTCCTGATTCTATAATTAGATCGGTTTGAATTTTCGATTTATCTTGCGATTTTGGTTGGAAACTCTTGGAACCGATTACCCAGTGGGCGGCAGTTAAGAGGTAAAATAATCCCCAATCTTCTATTTAGAAACACTTTGGCGAGATTTGAGTTCATAGTAGATGGCCCACCAGTATCACAACAAGCTCGTAGGCGAGCTCTTCTTAAAGCTTGGAAAGTGACAGTGAGGCAAGAGGCTGAAAAATACTGGTCTTCGGAGCAGAAAACAGCTACTGGCCTAGTGATGCTTCAGATAACTTATTTCTACGATTCTGTTAAAATCGATGTAGACAACATAGTAAAGCCAATTCAAGATGCAATTATCGGGCTAGCCTATGTCGATGACGATCAAGTAACTGATGTTCTAGTCCGCAAGAGGAATTTATCAACTAACTTTAAAGTAGAAAATATGACCTCGATTCTAGCGGAAGGATTTGCCCGTGGTAATGAATTCTTGCACATTGTCGTAATTGATGCTCCTGACAAAGAGGTACTGACATGATCGCAACCCCAACTGCAAACATAGAAAGAGAGCAACTGCTGAAACTAGCAGAGGAGTATCGTGAGAAAGGTTATGAAATTTCATTTCATCCAAACTCTGAAGATTTACCGGACTTCCTTAAAAGCTATCGCCCGGATCTGATAGTGCGCCGGGGCGAAGAATCGGTGGTTATTGCAGTCAAGTCACGCGCTTCACTCAAGTCACCCTCTACTACATATCTACGTAATTTAGCCCAAGCAGTAGCAGAAAATCCCGGCTGGAGGTTTGAGTTAGTGATGACTAACTCGGAGGATGCAGTCGATATTTCCCAAGCTGAGGATTCTTTTCAAGAGCATGAAATAGAGTTGGGTTTGCAAGTCGCCAAGCAACTTGTAACACAACATCTAGAGTCAGCAATGCTATATTCTTGGTCTTTAGTTGAGGCAACTTTGAGGATTGTTGCCCATAAAGAAGAGCTAAGTTTGCAAAGATTAGAACCGCTGTATTTAGTGAAACAACTGACGGTTGAGGGCGTGATTTCTAAATCCGAATATCAGTTATTAATGAATGCGCTTTCTTTGCGGAACGCTATTGCTCATGGGTTTAAAACTACACAACTTACGCAAAATTCTGTGTGCGAACTGATTGAGGTAACAGAGAAAATATTGAAAGATAATACGGCGGTTGTCTAAAGCAAAAAGGTTGGGTTTCCTTTCGTTAACCCAACCTATTAATAATGTAATGAAATCAAAGTTCAGAGTTTAGCCTTAATTCACCACAGTCGGTTTTAAACTTTCCTGTGACTTCGATCGATCTAAACCATTTTGAACTTCCACAGATTCCTTAATCGGTTTCCGGGCTTCAATTAAACTCAGAGCTTTGTTGACACTTTCAGGTAAAATCACTACCAAACTGCCGGCTGGCGCCTCATCTAAAGCCTTGTTAACGGCCGTTGTTTCGTCGAGAATCAACTCGTATTCAACTTGAGATTTCTTTGCGGTTCCTGCAGAAATCGCCTCGGCAATTCCCTGGCAAATTAACTTTGCCACGGCACCGGGTTCTCGGCCGCGCCTGTCAATATCTTCTTTGACAAGAATACGATCGAACATCTCGGCCGAAAGTTTGCCCAGCGTGACAAAATCTTCATCTCGTCGGTCTCCGGGCGCGCCGACAACCCCGATCCGCAGTCCCGGCCAATTCAGCACGAAACTGCCCAAAGCTTTGTAGCTGTGGGGGTTGTGCGCGTAGTCGAGTAAAGCGTGGTAGCTGCCCAAATTAAACAAGTTCATCCTTCCGGGAGTTTGACCGACGGATGCTTGGAAGCTTGACAAAGCAGCGCGAATATCTTCTATTTTCAATCCTTGGGCAAAAGCAGCCAAACAAGCTGCTAAAGCATTAGCAATCATAAACGGCGCGCGTCCGCCCATCGTCAGCGGCACGTTCACAGCCTGCTCAATTCTCAGCGTCCAATCACCTTTCAATATCGACAAATACCCATTTTCGTAAATCGCTGCCAGCCCGCCCGCAGCGGTATGTTTGGCAACCAGTTCGTTGTCCGGGTTCATGGAAAAATATGCAATTTGAGCCTTGACACGCTGCGCCATTTGTGATACCAGCGGGTCGTCTGCATTCAAAACAGCATAGCCTTTGGGCATTACCGACTCGACGAGGACGCTTTTGAGTTTGGCCAGTTGTTCCACGGTGTCGATGTCGCCAATTCCCAAGTGATCGGCGGCGACGTTCAAGACGACGCCGACATCGCACTGATCGAAGCCGAGGCCCGATCGCAAAATTCCGCCTCTAGCCGTTTCCAACACTGCCACTTCCACCGTCGGGTCAGACAAAATCAATTGAGCACTCTGCGGCCCGGTATTGTCTCCGGTTTCTACCAAATAATCGCCGATGTAAGTGCCGTCGGTAGTCGTGTAGCCGGTAATCTGACCGGTCTGCTTGACAATGTGGGCTAGCAGGCGAGTGGTTGTCGTTTTGCCGTTGGTTCCCGTTACCGCTAAAATCGGCACCCGGCTGGGTTGAGGCGAGGGGAAAAGCATATCGAAGACGGCGCCGGCGACGTTGCGGGGTAAACCTTGACTGGGGGCGACGTGCATTCTGAAACCCGGTGCTGCGTTGACTTCGACGATGACGCCGTTGACATCGCGCAGGGGTTGGGAAATGTCGGGAGTTACTACGTCAATGCCGGCGATGTCCAAACCGATAATTTTGGCGACTCTGGAAAACAGCCAGACGTTTTCTGGGTGGATTTCGTCGGTGCGATCGACTGCAATTCCACCGGTACTCAAGTTTGCTGTCGCCCGCAAAAATACTCTTTCGCCGGCGGGCACTACCGAGTCCATCGCGTATCCTTGTTTTTCCAGCAAATCCAGCGACAATTTGTCGATCGTGATCCGGGTGAGTACGTTGTCGTGTCCGTCTCCTCGCTGCGGGTCGCGGTTTACTTCTTCAATAAGCTGTTCTACTGTAGACTTGCCGTTGCCCACGACGTTAGCAGGGACTCGTTCTGCGACTGCTATGACTTGCCCGTTGACTACCAATACTCTGTGGTCACGGCCGACGTAATAGCGCTCGACTATCACGCTTTTTGTTTTTGATGCGGCGCTGGCTAAGTCGTAGGCTTCTTCTGCTGCTTCCCAGGAATTGATGTCGATCGTAATGCCGCGGCCGTGGTTGCCGTCTAGGGGTTTGAGGACGATCGGATAACCGCCGACATCTTCGATCGCCCCGCGCAGTTCGTCCAAATAATGAATCACCGTTCCTCTTGGCACCGGTACACCGGCGCTGGCGAGGATATTTTTGGTACCTTCCTTGTCACAGGCAAGTTCTACTCCCAAAACTCCCGTCCGGTTGCTCAGAGTGGCCTGAATCCGCTTTTGGTGAACCCCGTAGCCGAGTTGAATCATAAACCGGGCGTTCAAAGGTATCCAAGGAATGCCGCGCGCTTCTGCTTCCTTGATCAGTGTTTCCGTGCTCGGCCCCAAAGCCGCCGACGCACCAAACTCTCTCAGGTCTCTCAAATCTTGGACTAATTCTGCTGCTGGATAAGTGCCTGTCTCGGCAATACTTTGGCACATCCGCACGCCCGCCCGGGCTGCATAGCGACCTGCTTGTTCGTTTTGATACTCGATTACTACTTGGTAAATGCCTGGGGTCGCAGTCTCGCGGGTGCGACCGAACCCGACCGGCATTCCTGCCATTTCCTGAAGTTCTAGGGCGACGTGTTCGATTACGTGTCCCATCATTGTGCCTTCTCTGACCCGTTGCAGGAATCCTCCCTGATGGCCTGGGGAACAGTGATGGTCGTTCAAACTCGGAAGTGCGGCGATCAACCCTTCGTAGAATCCAGGAATTTCCGCTGTGGTTTTATCTGCCCACTCCTCTAAATCCAGACGCATCAGGACGAGTTTCTGGCGTCGGATGCTCCAGTAGTTGGGGCCGCGTAAGGTCTGGATTTTAAGTATTTTCATGGCAGTTTGAGGGGTATGGGGCGCGAAATCTTATAGATAATTGGAGCATTTATTCAATTTCGATCTAGATTGCTCGATAAACTGTTCGCTGCGAACAGTTTGGGAGTGAATTTCCAGTTATGGGCTACCCAATTGAAAATTTCTGCTCCTGCGATCGGCTAAAAACAAGTACAGGTACATGGCTAGCAAAAACTCAAAGCCCGAAGCTAGAATTTTCTGTGGTTCGGCCTGCTGGGGTCAGACCGTGGCTGCTTCGGAATCTATTCTATTGTGGTATCCATGATTCGGCCGGAATGCCGCCTAATTTCTGCCGAATCAATGACAAGAGATGTTCTACGTTAGTTGGCTGTGCGGCATTCGGGGGGCCAGCCAGACTCGGAACACGCTCCCGATGGCATTGGTTTGCCTAGGGGCATATTGTAGCAATCTCCGTGACACAGGACGTGCAAGCGCATATTGAACAGACTTAAGGGTTCTGTCGCTCCTACCATAGACTCATTGGTATAAAAATTTTCCCTAGAATCAACAATAGTCACAGTGCCTTTACCGAGAATTTTCATAGTATCGTCTCCCTCAAACAAGGCACAGGTGTCTTCGTCAATACCAATAGCGAGGCGATCGGGATGGCAAGCCACAGCCGACAGCAAGCGAGCCATGCGGTTGCGGTTGTGAAAATGCTGATCTACGATGATCTCAGGAATAATGTTAAGTCCGTTTGCCATGTCTACTAAAGAGCGGTTCGGTGACGCGCCACTTCCACCGCCTGCAATCATGTGATATCCCATCACCGCAGCACCCGCGCTGGTGCCAGCGAGGGTAATCTTGCCTTCGAGAGTTTCTTTGCGAATTTTCTCCATCAGCGGGGTGTCCGCCAGCAGTCCACAAAGCCGCAGTTGGTCGCCGCCTGTGATGAATACGCCCGTACAGTCTTCTAAGTAATCTTTCCAGACGGGGTTTTCGGCTTGTTCGCGTTCGCGGATGTCCACTACTTTGACTGCGCTAACGCCCATTTCGTCAAATATTGTGCGGTAGCGGTTGCTAATTCCTTCGGGATCTCGCGAAGCGCAGGGAACGATCGCCAGCCGAGCGTTTGCACCCCCAGCACGGCAAAAAAAGGTGTTCAAAATCTCTCGCCCGTGAACTTTGTCTTCGGCTCCCCCGATGACCATAATCGAGGTTTTTGTGCGCTGGGGAATATTGTGTTCAAGGGCTTGAGATGTCAACTGCTGCATGGTGTGTCTTCCTCTGTTGGATGTGAAATTCAATTTTGCCGTGGCTGTGCGT
The DNA here is from genome assembly GCF_036700475.1 of Microcoleus sp. T2B6. Classification (NCBI taxonomy): domain Bacteria; kingdom Bacillati; phylum Cyanobacteriota; class Cyanophyceae; order Oscillatoriales; family Microcoleaceae; genus Microcoleus; species Microcoleus sp. T2B6. Next base: position 46,437 of record NZ_JAUBOZ010000059.1, read on the forward strand.
AGAATAGGGCTTTTTAAGAATAAATATTTGTTGGTGCGAGTGAGGTGCGATCGCCGATCGCGCGATCCCGCAGTTGTTTGGGGGCGAGTTTACTTGCAGTCGCTGTCATGAAAAACAGATTATTTTTGTACAAAACCGGCCCGCCGACAAAGGAAGAAAATTTAACTTGCAAAAATTCTCAGAAATTATAAGAAATTATAAAGAATAAAGCAATTACTGAAAACTGAACTCCCTCTAAAGGTCAAACTAGAGGTGATGTCTCAATGAAATTCCAATAATTGTGCGATTTGACGTTGTTACCCTATTTCCAGAATTTTTCCGGGCTCCCCTAGAGTCGGGACTGATGGGCAAAGCCTTAGCTAAAAAGATTGCTGAGGTGAATTTTGTCAATCCCCGCGATTTTACCACAGACAAACACCAGCGAGTCGATGATGAGCCTTACGGGGGCGGAGTGGGGATGCTGATGAAACCGGAACCGATTTTTGCTGCGGTGGAGTCGCTGCCGGTTTTGCCGAGGCGGGAGGTGATTTTGCTGACTCCCCAGGGGGAACCGATGCAGCAGGCGATGTTTCGGGAGTTGGCGGCCGATCGCGATCAGTTGGTGTTGATTTGCGGTCATTATGAAGGTGTGGACGATCGAGTGCTGCATTTGGTAACTCGCGAGGTGTCTTTGGGGGATTTTGTGCTCACGGGGGGCGAAATTCCGGCTTTGGCTTTGATTAATGGGGTTTTGCGATTGCTGCGGGGAACTGTGGCGAAGGAAGATTCCCTAAAGTTTGAGAGTTTTGAGGACGGACTTTTGGATTATCCGCAGTACACTCGACCGGCGGATTTTCGGGGATTGAAGGTGCCCGATGTGTTGCTGTCGGGTAATCACGCAGAAATTGCTCGCTGGCGCAGGGAACAGCAAATTGAAAGAACGCGCCAAAGGCGATCGGATTTGTACGATCGGTGGTTGCAGGAGAGGGAAGAATAGGAGAAAGGGCGATCGCACGAGTGGTCAATCGATTTTTGATTTTTGATTTTCGATTGACTTGCGCGAGATAAATGCGGGGGCTTGAGGATTTTTGATTTTCGATTTGGCATTGATTCCACGGATAAATCACGTGGCGGGTACCACCTTTGAAATTCGTGGTCAGAAACCGGGTTTTTTGCGGTAATACTTCGTGGTAGTCCACAGATTCGGTAAAAAACCCGGTTTCTTTGGTCTTGATGCGTAAATCCCGTATATAGCAATCCTAAATCATTTGCATAATTATTGTAGGGGCAATCCGACCCCTACTCCCCGTGGTTGCCCGATAGATA